>JBKJPJ010000057.1:0-16507 GCA_046595225.1 Saccharimonadales bacterium (SeqCode) | reverse complement strand
AGTTTACCGTTAATAGTGGTGACTACGATGTTGGACATAGTGACGGCATAAAATCATTAATAGCGACACTAACCACTCAAAAAGTTTCAAATAACGACTGTCAGAACGCGCCCACCGATAAAATTACTCTCGGTAACGCAAATGCACGCTTTGTAAACGCATATTTGATTACAGCAGATACGATATGGATGCCTATTGCTGAAGATTACCACAACGGTAACGTTGGTGCACCCTGGGACGCTAAACAATTTAGAAAATCCAAACCAGCCGACACTGAATTCCAACTAGTTAACGACAATGGATCGATTAATGCATTCGATGACGGTGGTGCCCGAATAGACAATATAAATGGCCAAGGAATTGGGCGTTATCAGATGAATAACTGTTCGAACTTTGCACCGGGATGCCAAACAACCACCATGGAAACACCCTTAGTAATAGCTAACTTTGGTAAGATATCAACTCCCGATCCAAAAGCACACCCTAATGCACCCAAAGTCGGGGCAAATGGAAAAATTATTGGTAGTTCAGATTCTAGTGATTCTTCGAGTGCAGCTCCCCAATGTAACGGGGGCCTCAGTGGCATTTTAGATAATCCGCTCAACTGGTTGATCTGCCCCTTGGTTAATGCCATAACTACTGCTTTTGAAGCTTTTGATGGCATTGTAACTAATTTATTGACTATCCAAACAGTTAAACTGTTCGGCGCGGGCTACAAAGCAGACCAGGACCATCCTGTATCGGTAGCTCTATATACAGCCTGGAGCAGCTTCCGATTTATAGCGATGGGCTTGTTAGTAATTTTTGCTTTGATAATGATTATTTCCCAAGCAATAGCAAGCGGGCCATTCGATGCTTACACTGTTAAGCGGGTAGTACCACGCATGCTAGCCGCTATTGTTCTTATAGCACTTTCTTGGCAATTAATGGGGGTAGCTATTGCGATTTCAAATGGCATTGGGCATTCAGTAGGGTCCTTGATCTATAAACCATTTAGCTTAATTCCGGGAGGAGTTAATGACTTAAATGAAACCGGAGCATCGGGACTATTAGGCTTCGCAGCCGGGGGAGCACTTATAGTATTAGGTCCTATCGGGCTCCTAACCTTTGCATTAACGGGTCTAATCGCAGCGCTGACTGCTTTTGGCGTTTTAGTTCTCCGGGAAATGATAATTGTCCTCCTCGTTGTTTTGGCTCCTATTGCCCTAGTCTGTAATATTCTACCTAACACCCAACGGGTGTGGAAAATGTGGACCGATTACTTTATGCGGGCACTGTTTCTATTTCCACTATTTGCAGGGTTTGTAGCTCTAGGGCGCGTGTTTTCTAAAATAGCGGTACAACTTCATCCCGATGCACTGGGAAGCATAATTGGATTCGTGGCCTATTTAGCACCGTATTTTTTGCTACCCACCCTGTTTAAAATGTCTGGTGGAGCAATGGCTGCTATTGGAGGCTTTGCAGCCGGTGCCACGGCTGGAATGCGCGGTGGCCTCAGCAAATACAGGGCAGGGCGGCGTGCAGAGCGCATGTCAAACGCTGGTGCACGCGCAAAGCGTGGTGAGTTCTTACCAAGCTACATGGGTAGGGTAGGAGGAGGCGCTGTAAATAGAAGAATTGCCGGTGTTGCCTCAGGAACTAAAGGTGGTTTTGGCTTGGGGAAAAGGGGTATGACAGCAGAGGATGGTATGGCATTTGAAGCTTCAAGAAATCGAATGAAAACCGATGATTGGCAAAACCAAATGTACAAAGATAATGCCATGAAAGCACTAACGTATAAATCTGCAGCAGAAGCAAAAGCTGCCGGAATAGGTGATGATGATATAAATGCAGCTCGAATTGCAGCAGGAAGTGGTGGTTGGAGTAAATCTAATCAACTCGCTGCAGCACAACAACTAGCTATGAACAAAACTGGTTATAAAAATGCTGCTGAGGCCATGGAAACTATTAGTCGTGTAGCCGGGAATAACGGGATCATGGGTGATTCACTTCGAGAAAACATCAAATTTACCAGTAAACAAGTTGGGCGAAATGACATGGGCGCACTTAGTGCACAAAGAGCTGGCGAGACGGATACTCAATGGAACGATCGCATGACTTCTGCTGGATTTGAGAATGTTGATACTTACTCCTTAGGCCGTGAACATGCCGTGAGTTACTTGAATATGGCAACGGCTCACGCCAATCAATACGATGAGGCTGTACAAGCTTATGGTGCCGCTCCGACTGAGGATGCTAAGAATGGAGTGATCGAAACCCGTACAAGACTTGAAGAAACTATCAAAAATGCCGGAAGTGCTACTGGTAATAACGCCAGGGTTGCAACAAGGTTGACATCATTGATATCCGGTCCAGATACTCAATTACGAGCGGTGAGTCGTGATGCAGCCGGTAACCTCGACGGAGGGGTGTCAATTTTAGGACAAGGAACAGCGCCTGATCCTAATCGTGGTGCTTCCGAAGGTGCCGTAGGAAGCGGTGGCTTGGCCCGCGCCCAGGATGAAGAGTATAGAAGAAGAAGAGCCCAAGATGGGGATCAGGGAGCTCCAAAAGGACCTTAATTAGATGGCAACATATAAAGTAATCCAAGACATTGAAGCAGAAGACAAACTTGTTGGCCCCTTTAGTTTGCGTCAGTTTGTATATGCGATTATTACGTTAGCAAGCTTGTTCTTAGGCTTTAAGTTGGCAACTGTGCAGTGGTACTTGGCTTTTCCGTTTATTCCGCCGGCGGTGTTATTTGGGTTTTTGGCAGCACCATTTGGGCATGATCAGCCTAGTGAGGTCTGGTTGCTGGCCAAGATTCGATTTTCGTTAAAACCTCGTAAACGGATTTGGGACCAGACGGGTGTGCAAGAATTAGTCACTATTACGGTTCCCAAAAAGTTCGACCGGCATCTAACCAATGGACTCAGTCAAACAGAAGTTAAAAGCCGGCTGTCTGCCTTAGCCAACACCATAGATAGCCGCGGGTGGGTAGTAAAAAATATAGATGCCAATGTCTACGAACAACCCTCGTATTTAGGAAGTCGTAATGCCTCTGACCGTCTGATAGACCCCAGTAGCCTACCCCAAGAAGTGCCCGGCTATGGCAATGTAGCGGTGAATGACGTACTGGATGAAAACACCAGCCCGACGGCCCAGAATTTCCAGGCCATGATGACAGCGGCCACCCAAGTACATAAACAGCAATTAATGCAAAATATTCAAGACAGCGGCGGAACTCCTCCCGATCCAATTTCGGGTGTTTCTAATCCTTGGTTCAGCCAACCTACAACAGTAGTTGACGATTCTGTTACTTCTCAACAACTCAAAGAGAGCAGATCGCACAAAAATACCAGCTTTACAAATATGCGCAAGTTGCAGCCACTGGGCTCAAAAATGAAGCAAAAAAAGGATGCAGCCGCCTCTGATAAACCTATGGCACATGTAGCTGATCCTGCTATAATAGAACTCGCTAATAACGACGATCTCAATGTCGCTACCATCGCCCGCCAAGCCAATAAATCAGCCGGAAGTTTAAACAACGCGGACGAAGTAGTTATATCGCTTCATTAGATATAAAAATTGATGAGATCATGACCCTTGAGGGTGGGACACCAAATAATACATGAATCCTTCTGATAATCAACCGCCAAGCGGTCAGGCGCCTGCTGACAACCCCTACGAAGTGCCTGTACAATATCAGGGGCAAAACCCAGGGCAATATCAGGGACTGCCAAACCCTAGCCCGCCACCGGCGCCGTATCAAATGGCGCCCCAATCCCAAGCGCCCGGTGCTGGTTATCCTCCATCGCCAGTCGGCGCCATGCCTGCCAATACACCGGGACAGCCACAGCACCCCGTTCCTACCCATACCAACCCAAACAGTACTCAAAATCTCTTACAGATTGCCGAAATTAGGGACGGCATTGTTATCATGAATGATGGTTCATTCCGATCTGTTGTGATGGTTAAATCTATCAACTTTGATCTGATGAGCCCCTCTGAACGTGAAGCCGTCGAATATTCTTACCAAGGTTTTTTAAATTCTTTGTATTTTCCGGTACAAATTTTTATTCGTTCGCAAAAAGTAGACCTGAGGCCCTACATTGACCGGTTAGATAAAATTCGGAGCGAACACGATAACATGTTGTTAGCTCTGTTAATGGAAGATTATGTAGGTTTTATTGCTGACCTTGCCCAACAAACGAACATCATGGACAAGAAATTTTATGTAGTCATTCCTTTCTTCCCGGTCGCCGATATACAGCGAGCAATAACCCAAAGTAAGAACTTTTTCTCTGGTTTGGCGGGGCTATTCAACAGCAAAGAGCAGCACGTCACCATTAACGAGGCTGATCTGAACAAAGCTAAAGATGAACTGCGCAACCGGGTGCAGTCGGTTCTGAGCGGTTTACAACAATCGGGAATCCAGGGCTTGCCTTTAGATACCCAAGAACTTATCGAACTTTACTACGACAGCTACAACCCCGATACCGCAACCCGACAAAAGCTGAAGAATTTTGAAGATCTGACGGCTCCCGTGGTGACTAAAGGCGTAGGCGCTGCCCCCCAACCTAATTTAGACAGGGAGTTACAGTAATGGTTGGTAGACGCAAACAACAGCCTGTTGACCCCGTTGCAGTTGCTCAGCAGCAGCGCGAACGCGAACAAGTGGAGGTGACCGCCGCTTTCCAAAAAGGTATCACCGCCCTGCGCGACTTTATCGCACCCAGTTCAGTGGAATTTAGTTCTACGCACTTCCAGCTAGGCACCCGCTATGCCCGGACATATTACGTGTATGGCTATCCCCGGCAAATTTATACTGGCTGGTTAAGCAGCATGGTCAATATGGACGAGGTCATGGATCTTTCGATGATGATCTATCCCGTAGAAAGCCAGGTCGTACTCGAGAATTTACGTAAAAAAGTTACCCAGTTGGAAGCCGGATTACAAATTGATGCTGAAAAGGGTAGGATTCGTGACCCCGGTAAGCAGGCTGCCATTCAAGATGCCGAAGAAATGCGCGATAAGCTGCAGGTGGGTGAGGAACGGTTCTTTAGGTTTGGCCTGTACTTTACGCTCTACGGTAGCAGTATGGACGAGCTGGAGTTTGTGGCACACAAAGTGGAGTCTGTGCTAGGGCAACAACTGATTTACTCCAAGCCGGCGACCTCTCAGCAAGAACAGGGTCTCAACAGTACTATTCCACAACTAACCGACCAGTTACAGATTAAGCGCAACCTTAACACTGGTGCCCTGAGTACCAGTTTTCCCTTTACTTCTGCCGATTTGAGCCAAGATAACGGCATTTTGTATGGCATTAACATGCACAATTCTGGATTAGTCATATTTGACCGCTATAGCCTAGAAAACGGCAATTCTGTTGTTTTTGCAAAGTCCGGTGCCGGTAAATCTTTCACCGTAAAATTAGAGGCCCTTCGCAGCATGATGTTTGGCACCGATATCTTTATTATTGACCCGGAGAATGAATACCAGCGCATGGCTGAAGCTGTGGGTGGTGCTTACGTACGCTTAAGCCTGAATTCGCCGACCCGCATCAACCCTTTTGATATTCCTCGGGTTGTGGACACCGAAGAGGCTGATAACGCCCTACGGAGTAACCTAATTACCTTGCATGGACTGCTGCGCCTGATGATGGGCGGTGCCCAAGCCCAAATGCTCGGAGGGAACGCCACCGTTATGCCCGCTCTAAGCCCTTCGGAAGAAGCTGACCTAGATGCCGCCCTCATAGAGACGTATGCCAAAGCTGGAATCACCAATGATCCTCTAACCCATAATTCACCGCCACCAACTATTAATGACTTGTACGACACGCTGTTGCACATGGGTGGCTCCGGCCCCCAGTTGGCCCAGCGACTGCGTAAATATACCAGTGGTACTTTTGCCGGAATCTTTTCACAGCAAAGTAATATCGACATTAATAACCCGCTGGTGGTCTTTAATATCCGTGATCTGGAAGACGAGTTGCGTCCGGTAGCTATGTATATTGTCCTGAACTTTATTTGGAATAAGACTAAATCCGACAAAAAGAAGCGGATTTTAATAGTTGATGAAGCCTGGCAACTCATGAAGTACGAAGATAGTGCCAACTTCTTGTTTAGCCTGGCTAAGCGGGCTCGTAAATATAACTTGGGGATAACCACGATAACTCAAGACGTAGAAGACTTTATGGGCTCACGTATGGGCCGGGCAATTGTTGCCAATGCCTCGATGCAGATTCTACTCAAACAATCCCCATCGGCAGTTGATATTCTGGCAGATGTTTTTAAGCTCACCAGCGAAGAACAGAAGCGTTTGAGCCAATTCCCGGTGGGGCAAGGACTGTTTTTTGCCGGTCAAAACCATGTTCATATCCAAATTGCCGCCAGCCCGACAGAGACCGGGCTCATTACCACAAACCCAGAACAGGTACGACAGATTGAACAACAGGGTGAGCTGAACCAGCCCCAGGGCACTATTGACCTTGCCAACCGGCTTACGCCAGGTATGTAGTATGGTGGTTATAACACGGAGTACTTATGGCAGTCGATCTGCACGATAAAAATGATACCGAAAACGATGGTGTGTATGACAAAGAAGCCGACTGGAAGCGACCTACACCCACGGCATCTGACCTAGAGGACCAGTTTGCTGCTCCTTCGGCTGACGATGATAATCTGCCCGCTGGCCACCCCAGCCGTTTAGATTCTGGGAAGATAAAAACGGCCGAAGAGGGGGGTGGAAAGTCTGCCAGCGGTGATGAAAGGGGTGGCAGTACAACCCAAACTAAACCCGCACAAACGGTAAAAACTTTCGGTTATAGGGAAGAAGGCAAATCCAAGAAAAAAGGTAGCATGGCAAAAAAAGTTTTAGCAGGGGGTGGAATCGCCGGCGGTTTGGGCATTATCTTAGCCATTTTCTTCATATTTTTTATGGCAAGTACGCTAAAAATTCAAAATTTAGCACAGCACGTACTTGAATACAATATGCTCAGTACGGCTCGAACATTTCGAGCTGGATCGAGCGATATCTTCACCGAGAAAGTATTGGCTGATAGCTCCGAAGAGACTTTTGCCTCGGGTCTTAAAAGCCAGCTTGGCGAAAATTATAAATCTCTACGAAGTTCTACTTGGGGAAAATTTGACAAATTCAGACCCCAAAAAGTGTTAGATAATTTAAAAGCCGGTGATAACTTGCAGTATGTATACCAAGAAGTTGATCGAAAAATATTGCCGGGCAAAAAATTAGATTTACAGGCCATTCGGGTCAATGGCCAAGACGTGCCGATTGCCGAACTTAAAACTGGCCAGTATTTTTCGAACCTTACTGAACGAGTAAAATTTAGTGCCCAAATTGATGCAGCACTTGAAAGAGCACTTCCAGATACGCCAAACCTTATTCGGGGACGAGTAGCCGCCGAAATCCGCAGTAGCCTAGGCATAAAACTACGGTGGTGGGAGAAGGCGGCCAAAGATTTTAAAGGACTAAAACAAGACGCTGCATTTAAACTGGAGCAGCAGTCGAGTGCAACTAAAGTGGGTGAGGATCCTTCAGCTTCCTGTGTTACAACACCCATATGCGACCAAGCCAAAGAAGCCGCTGATGCTACTAAGAAGAAGATAGCCGATGGTTCAGCACCCGAAACTGATCTTGCAACGGTAGAACAAATAAGGTCGGGTGCCGTTTCGGAAGTAGATCAAGAGGCTAAAAGTACTGTTTTACAATCGATTCGTAATGCCACGCAAGAGAGCGCCCTAGCCGGTGCCTTACAAACCGCGTCTGGGTATTACAACATAGTATTACCACTCTGCATGATCTATGACGCCTCAGTAGTTAGGGCCCAACCAATTATTGATAATAAAAATGCTTCTTACCAAAAAGCTTTTTATGGGCTGGAGTCGGCAGCCACCCAACAGCGAATTGGTTCAAAAGCCACCAATGCCGAAGCCGTAGGCGCTTTAAATAATAAATTAGGCGACATTTCTAAAAGTATTCCTGAACAACGGGCCTACGGTAAAACCGTAAATACTAAGGATTTTGTAGGCGTTCCTGACCAAGCTCAGAATGGTGGTATTTCTGAAGATTTATCTATTGCAAACGTTTTTGGTGGTGATAATTTCGCCACTAAACAGCTGAACGATAGTTTAGATACTCTTTGCCCAATTATATTGGATACCAAAACCGTGGTTGCAGCAGTTACCATACAGGTACTCTTAGCTGTGTTTAGCGGCGGGTCTTCTGCTGCAGCCGAAGAAACGGCAGCGGCCGGTGCCACCCGTGTTGCTGGAGAAGCTGCCGGTGAAATTGCTGCTGAAGTAACTGCTAAGGCGGCGGGTGAAGTGGCCACAAATGCACTCGAAAGAACGCTTTCTGATAAGGCTAAAGATGTAGTATTAAAGTTGGGTAGAGACACTATCGTAATTGGCGGAACTTCAATTTTAGCTAAACTATTAGTTCTGGCTCATATGGGCGGCAATACAACTGGGCTGGAAACCGGTGGATCATTTGCCAACCGGGCAGATATGGGTGGAAACCTGCATTCAAATGAACTACATAGAACGGCTTTAATGGGGAGACCCCAGACCCCAACTGAAGTTTTGGCCAGCCGTGTTCAAGATCAAAAAGATGTAGCAAAGCAGAACCAAAAAGCGAGCGTTTTTCAGCGCTACTTAGCTATGGATAATCCGCATTCACTAGTTGCAAATATTGGCTTTGGTATGACTTCTAAATGGGGGTCTTCAATACAAGAACATATGGGTATTTTACGCAGTGTATTTAGCATTGATTTTACAAAAAACTTAAATGTATTTAGTAGTCTTGCTCCAGGCAGAGGAGTAGTGGCAGCTACGGCTAATCAGACTACTAATTATGATATCGTGCAATGGGGATGGACCAATGAAGAACTTAGCATTATTCAGAGCAATGATACCTATAAGCTCATCCCGAATGCCGAGCTGTTTGACAATAGACCCGACAAAGACATGATAATTCAAGAATATGGCGACTGTTTCACAAAATCCATGGGTACTTTAATATCCAGTGGCACAAAAATAGTAAAGAGCAAATCGGGCACCATTACCGGAACATGCTCGCCCGAGAATTTAGGTATTAATAACCCCACGTATGGTGACGGCGTATTCCGATACCGCCTCACGGGCATGAAGCAATATGTGCTCGATCATTTATTGGCAATTCAAGATCCAGGTGCTGACGGAGCACAGCCTCAAACGCCTCCAACTACTGGAAACATAGCCGGCTGTCCGGCTCGTGCAGATCTGCAGCAACAAATTCTTTCCAACCCAAATATTCACTTTCAGAGTGCCAATCCTAAAAATGATGTAACTGACCCTGGGAAAACCGGTGACGATGTTTTATGTGTGGTTTGGAACATTGCTAAACAAGGGAACATTCCGTTTGCAATAACGGTTTTTAATACAGGGCATGGTGGTTGCCCAACGGGTAAATCTAACCACTGCCGAGGTTTTGGTGTAGATATTGGAAGTGTCGGAACACCTGATTTAAACGCTGTTTATAGGTACATTTACAATAACAAAGACGCACTGAAAATAAACGAATTAATATTTAGCCCTACTCCAGACGGATTATGCACACTTAAGCAAGGAATTTGTAGCTCTTATGATGCCAAGACACTATCCGAGCACCGTGATCATGTTCACTTAGCCGTTAAAGGAGCGGGATCAAATTGAAACACTTACTGAACAGAATCATTCCTGGTTTTTTGGCATGTATTTGCGTAGTGAGTTTTAGCTCGCAAACAGTTAAAGCCGTTTCTCGAGGTGATCTGGATGCAATTATAAACAACACGCCTTTTTATTCAGCTGATGACGAAAAATGTGACGTTGACGTGAGTGGCCCAGCCGGTAGTGGGCCTTTAGATGGTCCATTTTTTCCGAAAATAGGTGATACTGCAGACTTAAAGAAGAGAATGACTGAATATGTACAAAAAACTAAACCATCATCTCCTCTACTGAGCCATATTGGGGAATTTGTTGACTTCGGAAAGCAGTATAACGTTAACCCAGTAATGGTTCTGGCAATGGCCCAGAAGGAGACTAGCTTAGGTACAGCCGGGTTTGGTAAACCGGGCATACACAATATATTGAATGTTCAGCACGGCGGTAGTACGAGGTTTGCGCCGTACCCTAGTTACACAGTAGCTATTGAGGAATTTATGAAACTAATGGCTAGCAAAACCTACCTAGGGCCTCCTTCAAACTTCACCACCGTATCGCAAATTATTCATAGAACCACGCCAAAAGGGGATGGCGCCAACGATCCTGATAATTTTACTACTTTTGTCATATCGGTTATTCACAAAGTATTAGATGGTAGTTCTACCGATGCGCCTGCAGCAGCAGCCTCGACACCTCAGGTTGATTCAAAATGCGGCCAAACAACTAATGCCGGTGAATATGGCTGGGACTTGACTGGCCCACACGCCATGGTTAGCTACGAGCAGATCGATAAACAGTGGTCTGGCCTCCCCTATGGAGCAGGTAAAGACTCTATTGGAGCCTCAGGTTGTGGTCCTACTTCACTGGCAATGATTGGATCTACATTACTCGGTGATAAATCAATAACTCCTGTTGCCCTTGCAAACAAATATGGAGCAAAGTATCACAGTAATGGTACCGACTGGTCATTAATGCCCGTTTTTGCTCGGGATTATAACTTAAAGTATCAAGACCTGGGCACTAGTTTTGATGGCGCGATTACCATTCTTAAGGCCGGTGGATTAGTGCTTATTTCGGTCGATCCGGGGTGGTTTACACCCCAAGGCCACTTTATGGTTGTACGTGCTGTTTCACCAGATGGCCAGACCTTCTTCTTGAATGATCCGAATGGTGCTGGCTATCATAAAGACAGCGAAACTCGCGGCTTTACCCGAGACTTCTTTGTAAGCCAAGGGCATATGTTAAAAATGTGGGGGTATTCGAAATGAAAAGATCGTGGATTGCAATTGCTGTAGTTGTAGCGACATTAACGTTGGGAATGTTGTACGTTTTTCGGCCAAACCAACAGGTTACATACACTAATACTTCAACCAAAGAACCAGAAAGAGGTAGTGGCCAACCTAGTTTTATTGATGATAAAAACAAGCTGAGTGACCTACTGTTGCCAGAACAATACTTGGCCACCCGAGACGAGATGATTAGTTATGCTACTGCTACCTATGGAAAGGGGATAAAATCTATAACTATAGTGGGTGACCCGACGGTTGATACCGATGGATCAGTGCTTGTGAAAGTTCAAATTGTCGATAAAAATAAACAATTTACCGTAAAGATAGTGCGTGAGGCTTATGATACGTTAGTTTTCACTGTGCCAGCTGCCAATTACTCAAAGAATTTGAATATTTATAAAGTAGATGATTAGCCGCTGTTGTCCATGCTAAGAGGTATGATAGTGCAGTCGTTCATGAAGTGTTGGACAACTATATCGGCATCGGTGGTGGTTATAAAGGTTTGGTAACCGGCAATGGCGGTAGTCAGGGCCCTGCGGCGGCCGCCGTCCAGCTCACTAAAGACATCGTCTAATAAAAGGATTGGTTTTTGCCCGAGGGCGGCTTCTAGAAGTGTCAGTTCCATAATTTTGAGTGTTAGGGCAATAGAGCGGGTCTCGCCCCGAGAGGCGCTAGTAGCGGCCGGTTGGGAGTTAAGTTCAATGACAATATCATCACGGTGGGGGCCACTCCCGGTAAACCCCCGAATAATATCGAGGTGTTGCTGGTCTTCCAGGATTTTTAAAAATGAGCTGCCGTATTGGTCTATCTGAATGTTTGAGCGGTAAAATAATTGGAGCTTACTTTTTGGATTATGTGAAAGCTTCCGGTAAATAACAGTGGCCTTTTTGTTAATTGTGGCAATTAATGTTTGACGCTGGTGAGCGATCTGCCCACCAAGGTCACTTAAACGGATATTCCATGCAAAAAATTGGTCATTAACTCCCGAACTTTCGGAAGTACTTTTAAGTAAGGCATTTCGCTGGGCTAAGGTGCGAAGATAGCGGCGGCGCAGTTGCCCATACCCGGGCTCTGTTTGCTCCAGGAGGTTGTCAATCAGGTCGCGCCGTAACTCTGGTGAGCCGGTCAGCAGCCGTAAATGATTTGGCTCAAAAAGCGTAATTGGTAATCGTTGCTTAAAGCTTAAACGCTTAAACGGCAGCCCGTGAATAATAAAATCTTTAATAACTATTTTGCTAGCAAGTTGCCCGCCAGCCGGTTCTTGACGGACTAGTTTTACAACCCGCTGGCCCTTTTGGTCATAGCCATCCAGGCGGGACCAAGGGCGATCATACTGCACCAAGTCGGCATCAGAACCGCGGTACGATGAGCCTTGAGCGAGTATTAATAAGGCCTCTAACAGATTGGTTTTACCACTGCCGTTGGGCCCAACAATAATATTTACTCCTTCTCCAAACTCAAAAGAGGCATCTTGGTACGAACGAAAGTTTTGAACCCGGAGTGTTTGTAGCTTCACCTCATTATTCTAGCAAGTGCTAGCTCTTGAGCGGCATGATCACGTGCGTGTAGTCCTTGCTAGCTGTATCACGCAGTATGGAGGGCTCCAGCTTGCCGTTGAAGGCTAAACTGACTTCGTCACCGTTCATGACTTGCAAGGCGTCTAGAATGTAGCGAGAGTTAAGCGTTATGGCGCCGTCACCGTGCACCTGGGCAGTAGCTTCAGCGGTGTTTTCCCCCAGTTGTGAAGCAATTGAATGAATACTTACTTGTTTAGCTTCGGGGTCAAAATTGACCGTTACGCTGCCGGCACTTTCTCGGGCGAACAAGCTCGAAACCTTGGTTATATTAACCAGGTCAGGGCGCTTAAGAACGGCGGTGTTCGCAAAATCTTTAGGAATTAATTTGCGGTAGTCAGGATATTTTCCTTCTATCAGCCGGGTAATAATTTCGACATCACCAACTTTAAATAATACCTGTTGGTCATCATGGGTTATGATTACTTCTGTTTCGTCATCAGCTGCAATCCGCAGTAAATCTTGCATGGCGCTGGCAGGCACTAATAAATTAACTGTTTCTTTCATTTTATGTAGTTTTTTCTCGGCCAATCGATAACTGTCGGTGGCTACTACGTACAATTGACCCTCGTTGGTGTGAATATATACTCCCGTTAAAACAGGTCGGGCTTCATCACTCGAGGCTGCCATGACAACTTGCTGTAGACCGTTTTTAAATTGTTTGGCTGATATTCGCCAGGTTTGGCCATCGCTTATGGCTGGCATAACAGGGAAGTCATCGGCTAAAACACCATTAATGGTAGATTGGTATTTATTAGTACTGATATTGAGTTTATTATCATTAAGAACTAAATCTATTATGCCCGACGGTAAACTGGCAATAAAATCCTGCATCAGCTTGGCCGGAACGGTTATGGAACCTTCTTCGCTAATTTTGGCACCAATGTGATGAGTGATAGCTATATCTAGATTGGTAGCAGAAATACTTACTCGGTTATCTTGGGTTTTAATCAGTACGTTCGAGAGAATTGGTAATGTTCCTCGGCTGCTTGCAACCTTAGCCACACTGTTAAGGGCTTTATTTAAGTTTTCCTGGATTACTTGTAGCTTCATTACTATTCCTTCTTCTATATTTAATTAGTAGTTAATAATAGTAGGCCCTGTGTATAACGTGGATAACTATCTTCTAACAGATTTAATAGTTTAATAATTGGTGTGGATAGGTAACGGTATAAGTATTGGAAAAGCGGTGTATAAAAACCGTGGTTTACCCACAGGCTTCCATTAGTACACAGACGGCTGGGTATAAACAGCACTGCTTGAACACAGTTTTTACCAAGCCCAGACACAGCTTGTACGCATGTTATACACACGCTCTGGATAGAACTAACTATTGAATTAAACATATAATCGTTCCTTAATTTCGCTGACTGCACTACGAACCGAGTTATCAAAATTTATCTCTCGGCCAATTTTTTCTACTGAATGTATGGCGGTGGTGTGATCTTTACGGCCCAGTTCTCGGGCAATCTTCGGAAAGCTCAAACGAAGCTCACTCCGTAACATATACATAGCTATTTGGCGCGGCACCACAATGTCTTTATCGCGCTTGGGCCCCATTATGTCTTCCATGGCTATTTGAAAGTGCTTGGCAGTCCGTTCGATTATTTGCTTAGCACTAATATGCTTGGGCCGCATCTTGGTATTACCCAGTAAACTAGTTGCGACCATAAGATCGGGTTCTAAACCTCGCATTTCACAAAAAGCTAGTAACTGGTTCAAGGCCGCCTCAAGCTCACGAATATTGGTCGAAATTTGGTTTGCCAAAAAGTCGACCACATCAGACTGGAGTTCTACTTGATGGGATTGCGCCTTGGTTTGAATAATGGCGCAACGGGTCTCGAAGTCGGGTATTTGCATGTCGATGGTCATGCCTCCGCCCAGCCGGCTGCGCAGCCGCTCTTCGACCGTCAAAATCTCTTTGGGCGGCTTATCACTACTCAGGATAATCTGTTTATTGGCTTGGTGGAGGGCATTAAAGGTATGAAAGAATTCTTCCTGAGTTTTTTCTTTACCAGTTATAAACTGGACGTCGTCTACTATCAGCACATCAGCATTCCGGTAATAGCCAGCAAATTCAGTATTTTTCTTAAAACGGACGGCTTCGATGAATTCGCGGGTGAATTGTTCTGAAGAAACATACACCACTCGGGCTCCGGCTCGTTTTTTCATAACGGCATTGCCGACGGCCTGCATGAGGTGGGTTTTACCAATACCTACTCCACCGTATAAATATAACGGGTTATATTTGGCACCGGGGTGCTCTACTACAGCTTGGCAAGCAGCGTAAGCAAGCTCGTTTCCGGAACCGACAATGAAGTTATCAAAGGTATAGCGCTCATTTAGGCCCTGGCGTGTAGAAGTACTGGCGTTGCGGGGTTCAGTTATTTGGTTAGGGGACGAATGACTGGCAGGCTTATTGCTCAGAATAGCTTCGTCTTCGGGCTCCGGTTTTCTAGGTACAGCCGGGGTGTAAATTTTAAATTCTATCTTTTGAATTTTTAGCCCTTGTTTGGCAACAACCTCACTAATCATCACATTATATTTGCCTTCCATCTGCTGCTTTATAAATACATTTGGCACGCCAATTACCAACAGACCATCTTTATTTTTTAAGAGATAGGTGTTTTTGAACCAGGTTACGTAGCTGCCGCGCGACACCGTAAGCTCTATTTCACCGAGCACTGCCTGCCATAACGCGTCGTGCATACCCTTACTGCTCCCTCACTTAGCTTGATACTCTTTAATATACGCAAAATCATGCTACTTTTCCACATGTTTATCGAAGAAAAGTTGGGTGATTCTTAAAAAATCGTGTCAAGGTGTGAAGTTATGCACAGGTATTTGTTGCCTCTGTAAAATTGTGGATAACACCGCGCGAGTAGTGGACAAACTAGTCTAAAAGGTGGGTAAATATTGTTAAAAACACCTAATGCTTTTGGCCAGATCGCTTAATTTATTGCCTAGCCTTAGTTTTGTTATAAAACTCTATATTTTCCTTATTTTATAACAGGGGCTGACTTCTGTGGATTTTATGATAGACTGGTATCTGTTATGCCAAAGAGAACCTACCAGCCAAAGAAGCGCCGAGCCTTGCGGGGCCATGGATTTATGAAGCGGATGACTACTCGCGCTGGCCGTGCCGTGCTTAAACGCCGCCGTCTCAAAGGCCGCAAGCAATTGACTCTCGCCAAGAAAAAATAACGTCCCGATTGTGGTGTAAGATTCGTTTATGATACGTCGCCGAAATCGTTTCCATGGATACAATAGCCTCCGCTTTGTGTATCAAAAGGGTGAGACAGTCCGCGGACCGCTGTGTGCTATGAAATATGCGCTTAATACGCGCCGGGATACGTTCCGGCTGGCTGTGGTGGTTAGCAAAAAAGTCAGTAAATCGGCAGTAGTCCGCAACCGCATTCGGCGTCGTTTATATGAAACTTTTCGTGCCCATGCAGCAGCTATTAATGAGCCCTACGACATCGTGGTGACCGTATTCAGCCAAGATTTACAGACGATTCCGGCCACCGAAGTCGATCGCATGGTTGTAGCGCAACTAAAACAAGCTAAAATTATTACATAAACCCCCCTTTACCTCTATAGATCATGGTATTATAGGGTGAACTAGAAGGAGATATATGTTTGCCTCAATCTTTCAGACCTTAATTATTAAACCGATTTTTAACCTGCTGGTATTTATTTATGCTTTAATTCCTGGCCACAACTTTGGTCTGGCTATAATTATCTTTACAATCGTCGTCAGGTTATTGATGTGGCCGTTAGTTAAGAAACAGTTACACCAGGCAAAAGCCATGCGCGAACTACAGCCCGAAATAAAAAAGGTTAAACTGGCCACCAAAGGTGACCGTCAAAAAGAGTCGCAGATGCTCATGGAGCTCTATAAAGAACGAGAAATTAGCCCCCTTGGCTCCGTAGGTACCTTGATTATTCAGTTAATAGTTTTAAT
>JBKJPJ010000054.1:0-5144 GCA_046595225.1 Saccharimonadales bacterium (SeqCode) | reverse complement strand
CGAACCACGAATACGATGTGTAAGCTTCACTACTGAGTGTAAAGCCGGTTGTTATCAGGTGTGTGACTCCCAATGCTTTTAGAACTCCGTGCGTTTGAACATCGTTTGGGCCAGAGATGGACTGGTTAAACTCACTACCGATGATGGCTGCATCATTAGCATTTATGACTGGTTTGCCATGTAGTTGTTGGTAGGTGAAGATTGTCGGGGTGCTGCCTAAGTCGAGTAAGGGATACTCGGCCAAAACCTTTACATTTGAGTCGTCGCGTAATGTCTTATAGATAGCCGGGGTATTCTTTTGCAAACTGCCCACAGGATGTAGTGGGGATGGTAGGTATTCAAGGAACAGCAACAGGCTGGCAGTGACAATCAAGACAGTAAATACTCTTTTAGATACTCGTCCTTTAAGCGCATATAGTCCGGCAGCAGCCATCATTACAAACAGTGGATCAATGACCAAGAACAACCGAGCCCACACCCTCCAACTAGTGGTATAACCTATAAACCACCACACCGGCGTCTTTATATGATGCCCGTGTAACACTATGATTGACGGCAAGGCGGCCACAAAACAGATAATCAAGGTACCTAGTACCAATACTACAAAGTATTGGTAGGACACGTTTCGCTTAAGATTCTTCTCTCTTATAGTAACAAACGTCAGCCCCATGAGCCCCACCACGCCAAGCGCCAAAACAGTGATACCGACATACAGGGTACTCTCCGTAGTGTTTGATTCATGGTTTTGGGCCAAGCGCCATCCACTGTAGTTTTCGGGCAAAAGAGCACTATTGGCCGGAGGTAATACAAACTCTATAGGTTTAATGGCATAGGCCACGGTCTCGGCATAAATGTTGCCACGCGAAGCAGAAAGGGATTGTTGAATATCATTGCCCTTCGTTTTTAATATGTACAGCAAAGGAATAAGAAATATCCCCATACCCAGCCCAATGAATACCGCATATTTAGTAAACGATTGCAGATTAGCCACAAGTCGCTTGTACCTTAGCGCTACGGCTAGTTCTTTGTTACCACTTTTGAGAACCAGTATTCCTCGCAAAAAGGTGAGACCAACTAAAGCGGTGATCAGGATAGCCGACAATAGTATAAAATATCCGTCAAAGTAGAAACCAAGTGCGCCAAGGGCAGCCACTAATACCGCTTTACGGGCTGAAGGCTTTTCCACCATCCATAAGAAAGACCAGACGATCCCGATAAAGGTTGCGCAGAAGATATAGGTTATGTGGGACTCAGATTTCATCTGGTGATATGGCACAAAGGCGGCAGCATACCCCGCAAAAAACGCAATAGCATTATTGTTAAATAACCATTTTACAAATCCAAACATCGTTAATGCTGCCGACATGTAGCCCAATAAAATAATTAAGTTCAGACCACATATCGGAGTAGTAAGTGTCGCAAAAACTTTATATAACGTCGTAAATATAGAGGAAGTTATAGCAAAAGGTCGATTAAGAGACTCCCCTACCGGGTAATTACTTTTGGTGGTGTACTCCCAACTCAAATCATTCCCGCTTGCCCATTGGAACCAGCCGACACCACCGGAGCTATCTGTGTTAAAGGCGGGGGTATTTTTAGAGCAGCTTGTGACAGCTGAGCCCATGTAGAACCAGGATAAGCAAAAGAAAACTACAATAGCCAAGACCCAAACCGCCCATTTTTTTTGCAGTATATTTTTTATGCCCATGTGAACAAGTGGCCGGTTTTTAGTTGGCATGTCGTCCCTATTGTATACTATTTGTGCGACCGTTATGGCAGAGAAAACCCTTTCGAAACTTAAATTATTCACATCCGCTGATTACGTAAAAGTAAGTAGCGTCTTTGTGATTCTTTCTGTCGTATCTGCTGGATTTAATTATCTGTACTACCCACTTATTGCACATTTCCTGGGAGTTGATGAATTTGGGGTTATACAATCACTAATCGCCATAATTCTTCAGATTAGTGCTGTATTTTCGGGAATTAACTTGGTGACGGTGTATCTGGTTCGTTCTTTAGAAACCAACCACGCCCGCAAGGTAATCGAAGCGCTCCAAAAACTTACAGTAATTCTGTTAGTTGCCGCTGCGGTGTTAGTAACTTTCGCACAGGATCCTATACTGAACTTTTTACATATCGATAATTCATTGTATTTATTCTTGGTGAGTCTTGATCTGTTGAGCAGCATTCCTTTTATAGTCGCCTTTGGGTATTTGCAGGCAAGAAAGCATTTTGTCACCGCTGGGTGTCTGCAGTTGACCGTCGTTTTTACAAAATTAATTCTGGGTCCAATACTTGCTAAGGAATTCGGAGTCAGTGGGGCACTTATGGCAATCGCCTTAGGCCAAATACTTGGGATGGTCATTTTCTGGCTGGTATGCACTTTTTTAGCTATCCCGCTTTGGGAACATAATATCTTAAAGTCATTAGCTCCTCCATCTCTGCAGGACTTGCGATATATATCCAAACAGCTAAAAAGTATTATTCCGATATTCGTAGTGAATGTAACGCTTGTCTTACTTATATCCTTAGACATCATTGCCGCCAGACATTATCTGACGCCATCTGTAAGTGGGCTCTATGCTGGCGCTTCGACTGTTTCAAACTCCATAGCATTTGTTTGTTTACCACTTATTGGAGTTTTACTGCCAAATCTTAATATGAAGGCCTTAAGACTAAGTAAACAGGCCCTTTTACGTACAGCGTTACTCATTGGTTGCATTCTAGTGACAGCCATGGCGGTATTCTTTATAGCTCCAGGTGAAATTCTTGGAATCTTTGGCAGCGCCTATCGAGTGAATGCGTATCTCTTGTGGCGATTTGGAATTATGATGTCGCTTGTCTCTTTGATTATGCTCGTGCTGCAAGTCGGAGCATTCTACTCACCATTACGCACTGCAGTTATTGCGGTGGCCGGTTTCTCCGGTTTGCTTATTGGAATATCAAATCACCACGCATCACCCCTAATACTTGTTTCGACTATTACCTGGGTTTTTGCTACGATACTTGTAGTCGGACTTATACAACTAATCTGGATATATACCCATGAGCAAGCCACACCCGCAAGATAAACTGCTCTCGATCGTTGTACCCGTGTACAACGAGTCTGATGGACTTACAACGTTTCATCAGCAACTAAACTATGTCCTTAAAGAATTAGATCGACCTTACGAGATACTATATGTCGATGACGGCAGTCTTGATGATTCAGCCAATATCATACAAGACCTAGCCCGACATGATTCAAAAGTACGGCCTATTTATCTCTCACGCAACTTTGGCAAAGAACTGGCTACCACTGCGGGGCTACACGCGGCTAAGGGCGCTGCAGCGCATATCCTAGACGCCGACGGACAACACCCTGTCAGCCTTATTCCTTTATTCATAGAAAAATGGCAGGCTGGTGCCAAAGTTGTAATTGGTATTAGAACCTCGAATCAAAAAGAAGGCTTTGTGAAAAAGCAGGGTTCGAAGTCCTTTTATGCTCTATTGAAGTTACTACGAACACCTGACGTCCGGGCAGGTTCAACAGACTTTCGACTGGTTGATCGCCAAGTAATTGATGCCTTCAAAAAGCTGACAGAGCACAATCGCATCACCCGCTCGCTAATTGATTGGCTGGGCTTTGAACGGACATACATCGAATTTAATGCTCATCCCCGCAAACACGGCGACGCCTCATACTCAGTGAGAAAGCTCATCCAGTTAGCACTTAACGGCTTTGTGTCGTTATCATTTACTCCTTTGTATCTGTCCGGCTACATTGGTGTCTTTGTTACCCTGCTCAGTTCCTTACTTGGAATATTCGCTGTCTTCGACAAATATATATTCCATGATCCGTTTAATTTGAATATTAGCGGCACTGCGATACTGGCTGTTTTTATCCTTTTTATGGTCGGCATCTTACTAATTGGCCAAGGTTTGGTAGCAGTGTATATCGCCCGTATTTATACTGATGTACAAGGTCGGCCACTATATGTTGTCAAAGGCCAAGATTAAACCCAATTAGCGCTTAACAGCATGGACGTTTATGATGTATCCCTTACCAAAGAGGTTTAAGATTATTTCTATCGGAACTAATGCGATTATTACGAGTGTACTTACGATAATAGGAATCTTTTGCTTGCCCCATTTGTCTTTTATTAAGACGATAATTGAGTAGCTAACTCCCGAAAACCCGGTGGTTTTCATACGATTAACTACGTAGCCTTCATCTTTGAGCAATTTCTTGAGGTTCTTTTTATTGAAATGATGCAGGTGGGTCGGCATCTGTAACGCACAGAAATATCTACCAAATAATTTAGCGGCGGGCGATCCAAAGTTGGGCACACCAATAAGAAGATGCCCGCCGGGGGCAATAGTTTTTCTGAGAAAATGTAATGTCTCCCTTGGATTATAGACATGTTCCAAAACATGGCTCATGCGCACCAAATCGTATTCGTTAGTTTTTAATTTTAGGGTAGTGATATCACTGCCGCAATAGGCAGTTATTCCTTTTTCTTCCAGCTTTTTGCAGACATCTTTGCTTATCTCAGTCCCTGTAAGATCGGCATACCCCAGTTCGCCAAGGGATTGAAGCGCAGAACCGTCACCACATCCAACATCCAAAGCCTTAGCTCGCTTACGGGTCGGTAATATATAGAGCCCGCCAAATAGCAGTCTGTTTGCCAGGGCTGTATTATTAAGATTGCCTGCAAATTTGGACCAAGCATGTTTCATTCTAAAAAAGATGCTTGATGTGGTGTCATACGAATAATAATTCTTCTGATAGTACTTACCCATCTGTTGCTGCGTTGGTTTATTGGATATCGTCGCTACACTACAGTTAGTGCAACGTATAAGTTTATAGATTATTTTATCCACAAAGTAGTTGTTATCGTGGTGTGAAATCAATATTTCAAAAGTTTGGGGGCTTGCACAAATGTCACATTGGTGCTGAGTGGTGGCCTTGCTCATTTTAGCTCCAGCATCTGGCGTACTCGGTGTTTATAGGTGTGTGCCGTCATAACTTTTTGCTTTCCAGCAGCTGCAATTATAGCTGCTTCTCTGGGATGAGTATGGTAATACGCTATCTTGTCAAACCAGTCTTGTTTATTCTTAGCGACAATAATTTCTTTACCGTCCTTAAAATACTCTCGGATTAT
>JBKJPJ010000127.1:0-7597 GCA_046595225.1 Saccharimonadales bacterium (SeqCode) | reverse complement strand
TTATACAAACCCACTACCACGCTGCAGCAGTTATTACGTGCTGTGGAACGTCACCAACCCGTACTCGTATGAATTCCATTGTTACGACCGGGATTGTGTTAACTCGTATCGACTACCAGGAGGCCGACCGGATCTTAACGATCTTAACTCCCGATCAGGGCAAAATCCGGGTAATTGCTAAAGGAGTTCGGAAAATTAAGTCTAAACTGGCCGGCGGCATAGAGCTTTTTAGTGTCAGCCAGATCTCATATATTCCCGGTAAAAAAGAAATTGGCACCCTTATTTCTACCCGTTTGCAGCAGCATTTTGGCGGCATTGTGACTGAAATTGAGCGTACCATGTTGGCCTATGAGGCGTTAAAAATTGTAAACCGCATCACCGAAGATAATACCGAGGTGGGCTATTTTCATCTGTTACACATACTGCTGGCGGCCCTGGATAATCCGGAAGTGTCTACTCCGGTTATAGTGATATGGATGGATATGCAGTTGCTTAAGCTTACCGGGCATAGTCCTAATTTGACCACCGACATGGCTGGAGCTCCGCTTAAACCAGCCACCAGTTATTCATTTAATTTTGAAGATATGACCTTTGCGGCCCATCCAACCGGGCAGTTTAAACCGGAACATATAAAGTTGCTGAGACTGGCCATCGGTACAAAATCCCCTCAAGATTTACAAAAAGTGCAGGGCACAGAGCAGATACTAGGTACTTGCCAGCTGTTAGCACGAGGAATGCTTTCCCAATATGTGAAATTAATCTAATAATTAATAAGGCCAGTTTATTGACAAAAAAGCATAAGCATGGTAGTATGTGATCACTATGATAAAACTAACTAAAAACAACAATCACCCAGAAGTTCGCCGGTCATTCGACGATAATGTCTTTGTGCTTAGTAACGAACAACAAAAATCGTTAGAACGCACTCAGGCAGTCATTAAAGAAAATGCTGCTGCCCAGGCAAAAGCTAATGCTGCACCAGCGGTTGGCCATATGGTTGAACACCCATTGGTAACTATAAACGCCGAACGAGTACAAGCTCAAAATTCAGATGAAGCATTGCGCCCTTCACAACATGCCGTTGAACATCTCCTTACTGAGAACGCAACCGAAGACGCTCAAGTCTAAATAAAAGTTGTCAGCGGCTTACTAAGCACCCCGTAGCTATACAGGGTGCTTTTGTTTAGTTATAATACGCAACCAAGATGACAGATGTAAAAAGTGATGTAAAACTCGAAGATATTGTGAGTTTAGCCAAACGCCGGGGCTTTATTTACCAGGGTTCCGAAATCTACGGCGGCTTAGCCGGAACTTGGGACTACGGTCCATTAGGGGTAGCCCTCAAACGCAATATCACTAATCTGTGGTGGCACATGTTTGTAGACAGCCGTGACGATATGTATGGGGTAGATGCGGCTATTTTGATGAATCAAAAAGTTTGGCAGGCCAGCGGACATGTCGATACCTTCACCGATCCGTTGGTAGAATGTAGCAATTGCCATTCCCGCTTTCGGGCAGACCAAATCGATCTTAAAAAATGCCCAACCTGCGGTCAAAAAGATACTTTTGGTGAAGCACGTCAGTTTAATATGATGTTCACTACTAACATTGGACCAATAACCGATGAGAACTCGGTGAGCTACCTGCGACCGGAAACAGCCCAAGGAATTTTTACGAACTTCAAAAATGTCGTCGACTCGCTGTACCCGGATATGCCTTTTGGTATTGCTCAACAGGGAAAGGCCTTTCGGAACGAAATTAGTCCGCGCGATTTTATTTTCCGCAGCCGTGAGTTTGAACAGATGGAAATCGAATATTTTGTGGAGCCAGATAATTGGGAAGAATCGTTCGAAGCGTGGCGACAGCAAATTCTAATATGGTTACAGGCATTGGGTCTAGCAGAAGGTAAAATCCATCAATTAGAGGTAGATGACAGCGACCGGGCACATTACAGCAAACGGACCATAGATTTTGAATATGATTTTCCTCACGGCCGTGATGAATTACTCGGATTGGCATACCGTACGGATTTCGACTTGAGCAACATTCAAAAAGCCAGTGGTAAAAGCCAGGAATACCGGCCTAAAGACGGTGGCCAGCCGTTCATTCCCCATGTTATCGAACCTAGTTTTGGTATTGAGCGAGCAATTATGGCAGTCCTCAGCAGTGCTTATACTGTAGAGCATTTAGAAGGCAAGGACGACGATGATACCAGGATTGTTTTGAAGCTGCCGCCAGCTTTGGCACCCATTAAAGTAGCTGTTTCACCCCTGTTAAAAAACAAACCAGAGCTTGTGGATAAGGCTCGTGAAGTCTATCAAACTCTCAAAAAAGAGTTTGGGGCAGTTATGTGGGACGACAACGGAAACATTGGCAAGCGCTACCGGCGCCAGGACGAAATTGGCACGCCATGGTGCGTAACTATTGACTTTGATACGTTGGAAGACAACAGCGTAACGGTGCGCGACCGTGACACCACCAAACAGCAGCGAATCAAGATCTCCGATCTCGTAAAAAACCTGCAATAAACAAAAATGAGTGGTTATTAACAGATGGTAAAATTACGAATACAGGAATACTTGGGCGAGGGCAGGGTAATGCAGGTGGCCACCGTTAACCATGGTAAGCCATGGATTTGTTCGGTTTATTATGTGACCGATGATCAGCAAAACTTGTATTGGTTGAGCTTGCCCAGCCGACGTCATAGCTCGGACATTGCTGCAGACAACACCATTGCAATTGCGGTGGCCGTCAAATCTGATAAGCCGGTTATTGGGATCCAGGCTGAAGGGAAGGCTGTTGTGGTGAATGACCCAGCTCAGATACAAAAAATTATGAAACAGTACACCGAGCGCTACAATGCCGGGAAAGATTTCTATGACAACTTTATCGCGGGCAACAATCAGCATCTACTCTATAAATTTACTCCTCAGACTTATGTATTATTCGACGAAGTCAACTATCCTCAGGATGCTCGCCAGGAGTGGCCGATGGCTGAGCATGCTACTATTGAGGCATAACATAATGTATAAACGGAAAAAGTATGGCATTCGGCCCTAGACGAAAACAACAACCTAAACCCAGCGGAAATTACGCTTTTATAGACAGCCAGAACCTGAACTTAGGTATTCAAAAAGTTGGCTGGAAGATGGACTGGCGCAAGTTTCGTGAATATCTTCGAACTGTTCATAACGTTACCAATGCCTATATGTTTGTTGGTTATATCCCCGAGAACGAAGATATGTACGTGCAATTGCACGATGCCGGTTATTTAATCGTACTCAAGCAGCTCCAAGATCTTTCTAAACCCAAAGACCCTAATCATAAAGAATCAGAGGATAAAAAGCCTATCAAAGGCAACATCGATGCCGAGTTAGTGTTGTGGGCTATGAAAGAGATAAAAAACTACGATAAAGCCCTGATTGTCTCTGGTGACAGTGATTTCTACTGCTTGCTCGAATATTTAGACGAGCAGTCCAAATTAGGTACTGTTTTGGTACCAAACTGGCAATATGCCAAGCTTTTTAATAAATACGAAAAAAACATTGTCCGTTTAGACCAAATGAAAAGTGATTTGTCATACCGCAATGGCGTGCGACCCAAAAATAAAAATCCACGGTGAAAAAACAAAAAATATTTCCTAACAATTTTTACTGGGGTGTCAGCACGGCTAGCCATCAGGTAGAAGGCAACACTAACAACCAGTGGAGTGTTTGGGAGCGGGCCAATGCTGATCGGTTGGCAAAAACGGCGGCCCAGCGCCTGAAATGGTTACCGGATTGGGATACAGTAAAACACCGAGCCGAAAGCCCTTCGAATTACTTGTCGGGTGCCGGAGTCGATCACTTTAACCGATACCCCGAAGATTTTGACATCGCCAAAAAGTTACATATGAACTCCTTTAGATTTGGGCTGGAATGGTCACGGCTGGAACCCGTCGAAGGGCAGTGGGATGAAGCCGCAGTGGAGCATTATCGGAAATATATCCACGAGCTTAAAAAGAAAGGTCTGGAACCGTTTTTGAACATCTGGCACTGGACCATGCCTAATTGGTTTGTCGAAAAAGGCGGATTTTTGAACCGCCGAAATCTTAAATACTTTGATCGTTTTGTACAAAAGATTTCGCAGGAATATGGCCGGGAACTGCTCTACGTTATAACTATCAACGAACCGAATGTCTACGCTACTTTTGGTTACACTACCGGCGAATGGCCGCCAAATGAACGAAATGTGGTGCACATGCTCCGGGTCTACGGGAATTTGGTAACAGCACACCGGCGAGCCTATAAGATATTAAAAACTGATCATCCAACAATTCAGATTGGAGTGGCTCACCAACTGGCTAATATTCAGGCTAAGCGTCCACATAACGTGTTCGATGAATTTTCTACTAAATTAATGCGCTATGGCTGGAATTGGTGGTTTTTGAACCGAATTAAAAAACAACAGGATTTTGTAGGCTTTAATTATTATTTTAGCGATTATTACACCGGCGGCTTAAAGCGCCAAAACCCTACAGTACCGGTGAATGACCTGGGTTGGTATATGGAACCTGAGGGTCTCTACCCCTTACTGCTGCGCGTCTGGGCTCATTATAAAAAACCGATTTTTGTGACCGAAAACGGATTGGCCGACGAAAATGACCAATATCGTCAGTGGTGGATAGAAGAAACTATCATTGCCATGGAAAAAGCCTTAAGTGAAGGCGTAGACCTGCGCGGTTATTTCCACTGGAGCTTAACTGACAATTTTGAGTGGGCCTACGGTTGGTGGCCAAAATTCGGCCTGGTAGCAGTCGACCGGGCCCACGACATGAAACGAACCATCCGCCCCAGTGCCGAATGGTTCAGCAAAAAAATCAAAGAACTCTCTGACTAGTTCGTGGTGTGTGGGCATTTCTGTGGGAGGGCATCTCATAGTATTTTTCTGTCACTACGCAAAAATGGAACCCGTGAGTATTTTCGTATCTGTTAATTTGACTCACGGGTTCCATTTTAGCCAACCTACGAATTTTTACTATAACACTCCGTAAGAATTACTCGGGGCAGGGCCAGGTCACGCCAGGGCAGCTACGTAGGTGGGCCAGCTATTGACAAACACGCTAATGTTTGTTACAATATGACTAATATGTCAATCGATCACATCCACGCTCACAACCGCGGCATCGAAGCTCACAACGCTAATATGCTAAAACGTAGCGTTGAAAAACAGCAAGCAAAACGACGTAAGGTCGGAGCTCTATTAGTAGCAGCTACGCTTACGGGCCTTGCCGTAGAAGCTCATCTAAGTGATTATAAGCCGGCTGTTTTGCCAGCAGCTGATTCAAAAGCTGCCCAAGAAGGGCTCAAAGACGGTAAATATCAGAAATACTCAATTGGTCAGACAGTAACCTACCAGGGGCAAAAAGAAGTTTTGGATACTATATCTGAAATAGCTATGGTAAGTACCGATAAAGGTAGATTTGATGATGCCGTTATTGTTTCGTCTAACTTAGTTTCTCAGTTGGATCAATACAATAAGATTCATCAAACTGATTACAACGCCGGTAATTTACCCTTAGGCACAGATTTTATAGTAGAAAATTATCAGCACTCTGATCAGAAATAATTCGTAATTCACTATAGCGTAAGCATTTACTATAACTACACCACATGTTGTGTGTTTAGTGCATAAGAGGAAAAACTGTGGATAACTAGCCCCCGATGGCGGCTTTTTTTGTGGTAAAACACTTGCTTGTGGGTAGCTGTGGGTTGTATATTCATGGGAGTGGGTCATCGTGGGTAGCCCTAAACAAGACTACCAATCACGCAAAAATAAAAAAAACCACTAGTAATTTAAGCGAGAGTATATGGGAACGGTAGATTACTTCGAAAGAAAGCTTGACGATAAGCGGCGGTTGACAATTCCTGCCGAGCTTCGTGCCGAGTTTGCAAGTGGAGTAGTCTTGACCCGCGGGTTCCAGAAATATCTTCATCTGTACCCCAAAAGTGTCTGGGATGAACACGTGGAGCCAAGTCTCCAGGGCAACATTCTAGACGAAGCAACTGCCGATTTAAACGTGCAGTTTAGAGCGGGGAAGACCGAAGCCATACTCGACGAGAAGCAAGGGCGCGTTCACTTCGAACAGCATCTGCTGGATTATGCAGATATTGACCGATCCGTGAGAGCCGTCCGAGCTGGCCGCTATTGGCGGATTGAAGCCGTACGTTAACAATTTGGAATAGTCGGATAGAAAACTTTGCCTGCAAAAGGCACACATGAAGTTAGCTATTTGGCAGTCAACAAGTGTCTATGGGGATCACTCTAAAAACCCTCGCACCTTACACTAAAAACACCTCCCAAAACTCCACCTCACACATAAGTCTCTCAAACTTTTGATCTTAGCCAGCGAAGGAAATCCTAAGATAGTTTCAAACTTTCCTCAAGATTTCTCTTACATATACGGTTAAGATCATCACTCTTCAGAACAAAATCTTCAGAAGAGTAAACAAAAATAAAAACACCAAAAAAACAAATAGTTGACTGCTGAATAGGTGACCTCATACCAAAATCACCAAAACAAAAATAGTTTGTGTAGCGAAGAGCTTCTATATACTTATCATTATGAGTGCAACAGAAGAGTTTTCGAACACTAAACACCTTCCGGTACTACTAAGATCTACCCTAGATTATCTTGACCCAAAGGGCGGGGAACGTTACCTCGACCTGACAGCCGGATATGCGGGTCACGCGGATGCGGTACTGGAACGCACCTTAAGCTATCAAATGGCTACTCTTGTAGATCGCGATCAAATGGCGGTTGACTACTTGAGACAACACTATAAAAGTCGGGGCCTTCAGAAAATAGAAATAGTCCACTCTGATTTTTATAGCGCTGCTGTGCAGCTTGTTGCAGAAGGTAGGCAATTCGACCTAATTTTGGCCGATTTGGGTGTGTCGTCACCGCACCTTGACAATGCCGAGCGAGGTTTTAGCTTCGCCAACGATGGACCGCTGGATATGCGCATGGACAGCCGTCAACCATTAACAGCCCAACAAATTGTTAATGACTATGACGAAGCAGCTTTAGTGAGTATCTTGCGGGAGTACGGCCAAGAACCGTACGCCGCACGCATTGCCAGGGCCATTGTCAGAGCTAGGCCGTTAACATCGACTGGCCAACTCGCGGCAGTGGTGAAGAAATCGTACGGTGCCAGAGGCTTCAAGTCTAAGGTTCACCCAGCCACCAAGACCTTTCAAGCGCTTAGGATAGCCGTCAACAACGAGTTGGAGCTCCTCAAGCAAGCCGTACCGCTTTGGGTCGATCTGTTAGCACCAGGAGGCAGAATAGTGGTTATCAGTTTCCATAGTTTGGAAGACCGTATAGTCAAACAAACTTTGGCAAGTTACGCTGGTAACCGATATGACGCCGTCCTACAATTACTGGTAAAAAGTCCAGTAGTGGCAGGGCACACTGAGCTCGTTAAAAATCCGCGAGCCCGTAGTGCAAAACTACGAGCCGCAGCAAAAATAAAAATAGAAAGGGGAAGCAGCAATGCCTATCCAGGTAAAAAGCCTCTCCAGAGCGTATAAGGTCAAAGTCCGCGTGGGCTAA
Organism: Saccharimonadales bacterium (SeqCode); assembly: GCA_046595225.1. Taxonomy (GTDB): domain Bacteria; phylum Patescibacteriota; class Saccharimonadia; order Saccharimonadales; family OMJO01; genus CAZBRC01. The sequence goes on along the minus strand of JBKJPJ010000127.1, from coordinate 3 downwards.
ACC
>JBKJPJ010000115.1:0-6885 GCA_046595225.1 Saccharimonadales bacterium (SeqCode) | reverse complement strand
GTAACCCGACAAACTGCCCAAGCGATTGTTGACCAAGTGGTGGCTTTACCAGAAAAGTCCCGTCTCATGATTTTGGCGCCGGTAGTAAGTGATAAAAAGGGCGCCTTCGAGCACATTCCAGAGCAATATACCCGTGCAGGTTTTGCCCGGGCTCGGGTGGACAGGGTAGTCTACGCTTTAGATGAGTTCCCCGAACTGGACAAGAACTATAAGCACAGTATTGAAGTGGTAATCGACCGGTTAGTTAATGACGAGGAAAGCCGCGGCCGTTTAAGCCAGTCAGTTGAACAAGCGCTCGAAATAGCTGATGGCCAACTGACCGTAATCCAGGTAGGTAGTAGTGACGGTAACTCCAAAGATGCGAAGCCAGCTGACCAGAGCTTTAGTTATAGCTTGATGTATGCCTGCATTGATCATCCCGATGTAAAAATTCCAGAATTAGAACCGCGGACCTTTAGCTTCAATAGCCCTCATGGGGCTTGCCCGGTCTGTACCGGTTTAGGCTCCCGCCAAGAAGTTGACCCGGACTTAGTAATCCCTAATGGCCGGTTAACAATTGCTGAAGGTGCTATCCGGCCCTTCAATCGGATAAATTCCGATGCCTGGTATACAAAAAAGCTTCAGGCAGTAGCCGATGCCTATGGTTTTAGCTTGCAGGTACCAACCGCACAATTAAGCGAAGCAGACCTCAAGCGCATTTTGTATGGCACCGGCAACCAAAGCTACCGTGTATCGTTGGGTTTAGACAGAACATTTAGCAGCACTTTTGAAGGTGTCATTCCCAATTTAGAGCGGCGTCACCGCGAGACCGAAAGTGACTTTATGCGTCGGGATATCGAACGCTTTATGCGGCAGCGGCCGTGTCACGAATGTAAGGGCCGGCGACTGAAACCGGAAATCCTAGCCGTTACAGTGGCCGATAAATCTATAATGGATATTTGTGAGTTATCAATTGACGATGCCTACACATTTATGGGCAGCATGTCGCTCACCAGTAAGGAGGCGCACATTGCCGAGCAGATTTTTAAAGAAATTCAAGCTCGTTTGAAGTTTATGCAGGACGTGGGCCTCAGCTATTTAAATTTGGCTCGGAGTGCGGTGACGCTTTCTGGTGGAGAGGCCCAGCGCATCCGTTTGGCTACCCAAATTGGCTCTGGATTGATGGGGGTATTGTATGTACTTGATGAACCATCAATTGGTTTACACCAGCGGGACAACGAAAAACTTCTGGGCACCCTCAAACATCTCCGAGACCTAGGAAATACCGTGTTAGTAGTAGAGCACGACGAAGAAACTATCCGCTCCGCAGATTATTTATTAGATATTGGCCCGGGAGCGGGAATTCATGGCGGAAAAGTAGTAGCCGCCGGTACTCCGACAGAGGTAGAAAAAGTTGAAGCAAGTATTACCGGGCAATATCTGCGGGGTAAAAAGAAGATCGATATTCCTAAAAAACGCCGGCCCGGTAATGGAAACTCGTTACTAATAAAAGGCGCCCGGGAAAATAACTTAAAAAACATCGATGTCGAGATTCCGCTTGGTGAATTTGTAGTAGTAAGCGGTGTTTCGGGCTCCGGCAAATCCAGTCTAATAAATGACATACTGGCCAAAGAACTTTCGGCACGTCTTATGCGGGCCAACAGTGTACCCGGCCGACACGATGACATAGAAGGTATAGACCAGCTCGACAAAGTTATTATTATTGACCAGTCGCCGATTGGCCGAACACCGCGATCTAACCCTGCTACTTACACCGGCTTATTTACTCCCATTCGGGAGCTGTTTGCCGCTACGCCAGAAGCGAAGTTGCGAGGCTACAGCCCCGGACGATTTAGTTTTAATGTCAAAGGCGGTCGCTGCGAAAATTGTGCAGGTGACGGAATCATAAAAATAGAAATGCACTTTTTACCCGATGTCTATGTGCCGTGTGAAGTTTGCCATGGTAAACGGTATAACCGCGAGGCTTTAGAAATTCATTATAAAGGAAAAACCATAAGTGATATTTTGGAAATGACCTGCGAGATGGCTTTGGGATTCTTCACTAATATCCCAGCAATTGCCCGAAAGTTACAAACATTAGTCGATGTAGGATTGGGGTATATTACCCTTGGGCAGTCAGCCACAACGCTGTCGGGCGGAGAGGCCCAGCGGGTTAAATTAGCAACCGAACTCTCACGCCGTCCTACGGGCCGGACGCTGTATATACTCGATGAACCAACGACTGGGTTACATATTGACGACGTGAACCGATTGTTAGGCGTACTGCATGCTTTGGTCAATACCGGCAATAGTATGGTAGTTATTGAGCATAATTTAGACGTTATCAAAAACGCTGACTGGCTGATAGACATGGGCCCTGAGGGTGGTGAAGCTGGTGGGCAAGTGGTAGCAAAGGGCACGCCTGAAAAGGTGGCCCAAACCCCGGGTTCGTATACTGGCCAATACTTGCGTAAAATGTTATAATAGTATTTATGACACCTGAATCGTCGTACTCAGATAGCTTATGGTTTGCAATAGAAGCAGACAGAGCATTATTGGACCGTATTAGAAGCTTTAACAGGCAAGGCGAAAGAGATCTGTTACACGATTCAGTAATCCAAAATTTAGGTGGCATAGCTAACGGTGCTTGGGCAAACCTAGATGGCACACCTCCTCTAAATCAAGTAACATTCCTACGAGATTCTCTTCGTATAGCGCTGACTCCAGAATTAATAGATGAAACTGTTTTGGAAGAGGCTATTTTTTCCTAAGTAACTTGGCGCGGATTTTAGGATCTTTCAGTAAATGATACGCAGTCGGGGCTACCGTAATTATCATGGCCCCAACTACGGCATAACCTATGTATTTATCTATGTTCGGTATTTTGCTACCGAACCAGTAGCCGAGCAACGTCACCCCTATGCCCCATAAAAACACACCGATGACGTCATAAAGTACAAATTTTTTGCGGGGCATGTTGCCGACACCAGCAACCACAGCCGAAAATGTCCGGACAATTGGTACAAATTTAGCAAAGATAATAGTTTTGGCACCATGTTTTTCGTAAAACGCTTCGGCTTTTTTGATGTATTCCTGGCGGAAGAGGACACCGTCTTTCTTATTGAACATTCGTTTGCCGCTGTGTTTCCCAATAGTGTAGCCCATGTTATCGCCAGCAATAGCGGCCACAACGACTATCACCAGTAACAGGGGTAAATTTAACTTACCCTGGGCAGCAAAAATACCTGCACTGAGCAAAAGGGTATCTCCGGGCAAGAAAAATCCTACTAATAAACCAGTTTCAGCAAAGACAATTGCGCCAATTACCAGCAATCCACCAGCACTAATAATATGCTCAACATTAAACATTCCTTATAAGCCTAACGGTTTTGACTGGCTAAGACCATAGTAAAACTGTTAAAATATACTGAACAACTGACTGAAATTGGAGAATTGTATGTCGCAAGACGTTATTGTGGTGGATTTAGAAGACAGAAAAGTATTAGGCAAAGGCGTGAATCATTTACGTACAGCCGGCAGAGTACCGGCCGTTGTGCATGACCACGGTAAAGAGTCGTGGCATGTGAGTGGCGATTACATTGAGTTTGTCAAAATGTATCAACGCGCCGGCAAGCACCACCCTTTGGAACTCCACTTGGATGGAAAGAAGCACTTAGCGATTATCAAAGATGTCGATTACGAACCGGTCAAGCACCGTATCCGGCATGTAGTATTCCAGGCTATCAAACAAAACGAAACCGTGGAAGCTGAAGTTCCAGTAGTTATGGAAGGTGAAATACCGGCTGAGCGAACGGGCCTTATGGTCATCACGCATCTTACACAGGTTAAAATTGAGGCCTTGCCAAAAGATCTACCCGATGAAATTAAAGTCGATGCCACTATCTTGGTAGAAATTGGCGATAAAATAACCGTAGCTGACCTGCAGGTTCCTAGTGGCGTGAAGGTACTTGAAGAACCTGAAGCGTCGTTAGCAAGTGTTGAGGAAACCAAAGCTCAAGAGTCTGAAGAATCCGATACTCCTGAAGGTGAAGAAAGCGCTGACGGCGAAGCGGCAGATACAGATGGTTCGGAAACCGCCGAAGGCTCCGGCAAAGAAAAATCCGAAAAATCTTAAAAACATACTGAAAAGATACTACTAATCTTCTAAAAAGCCGCCGGATTGGTGAGACCAAAGTTTGGCATAGGTACGTTTTAGTTTGAGGAGTTCTTTGTGTGTTCCTTGTTCGATGATTTCTCCATCTTCTAATACAATGATGCGGTCCATCTTTTGGATGGTACTTAATCGGTGAGCAATAACTATGGCGGTACGGCCTTCCATGAGTTTCCAAAGTGCATCCTGAATCAAAACTTCGGATTCTGAATCCAGGGCACTGGTAGCCTCGTCAAGCAAAAGAATAGGTGCATTCTTAAGCATCGCTCGCGCTATAGCAATCCGTTGACGCTGACCGCCCGATAGCTTAACGCCACGTTCACCTACCAGCGTGGCGTATTTTTCAGGCAATTGCTCGATAAAGTCATGAGCATGAGCAACTTTGGATGCCCTAAAAACAGCATCATCCTTGGCATCTAGTTGGCCATAGCGAATATTTTCTATTAAACTCCGGTGAAACATAATTGGTTCTTGAGGCACGTATGCAATATTTCGACGTAAATTATCCTGGGTAATAGCAGCTATATTTTGACCATCAATAAGAATTTCTCCTCCATCCACGTCACTAAAACGGAGCAGCAGTCGCGTAAATGTCGTCTTTCCAGAACCAGAATGGCCAACAAGCCCAATTTTTTGACCGGCAGGTATTTCTATACTTAATTTATGAAATAATGCGTCATTAGATCCATCGTGGGTAAAATCAACTTTGTTAAATATTATTTTACCTGCTTGTATTCGCACGCTTTCGGGTTTTACCGGGTCAATAATCTCAGGTTCAATTTGTAATATTTTGGTCATTTCACTGGCATCGCCAAATGCTCGGTTGTAATTGCGAAGGGCATTGTTGCAGAATGTCCAAAGGTCATTAATCAGGTTGCTGGTATAGGTAAAAATCAAAAATGCAGTTGCAACATTTGTTTTAAAAATAACCACTCCAGCAATTGCCAGCATTAATGCAGATATAGATATTAATCTGCTCAGTCCACTAAAATACGCCATTTGCTTTTGACTGGCCCGCATTACAGCTAAGGTGTCTTCGCGGGTTACGTGCGTAACGTCACCAAATGCACGGCGCTCAAATTTTCCGGCAGCAAAACTTTTTATAGCTAAAATGTTTGTGACACTGTCCGCTAAATAGCCAGTTTGTATGCTTTCATCTGCTGCTTGTTTTGCTGAAAGAACCCTAACATTACGCGTAATTATTACTCCACTTACCATAAATAGGATGGCAAACACGACGAGTATTAATACGAACATTGGAGCCCGTGGCGCAAGAATGATTACCGTAAACGTAAGACCAGCAATCAAACGAAAGACCTGGTACATAGTCGTATCTGCAAAGCGAATGTAAGATCCCATCAATTTGTTCGTCTGGGAAACTAGTGAGCCACCAAATGTATTGGCGTGAAAATTTGCACTTAAACGTAACAGGTGATCATATACTCGTTGAGCGATATCGCGTTGAACATTTGCCTCTAAACGCCAATTGAGCGCATCAATAAATCGCCAACCAATAGATGCCGAAATAAGCAGTAAACCATACAGCAGTACGCTCGTTCCAAAATCAGCCACGACAGTATGTTGATTATAAGAACCCTTTGCGAGGCGATTGATCACATTGGCAAGGATTATCGGTGGCAAATATTGCTCAACCAATACAGTCAGGGGTATTGCAAGACCAATACCTATAACATATCGTGGATATTTCCACATATGTTGCCAAAAAAGTGACAATGACTGTAGAGTTGTAGAAGTAATTTTTTTCATAACACATTGCCTCCTGCAAGGCCGGTTAAATTATTGATCGATGTAAATTGATTAAACTATCGATTAGTTGTTTTTGATGTGTTTGTTTACGGAATTGGCTAGAGCGCCATATGGGCGATAGTAGTTCTGAAATATTTTAATGAATTCATTCTGCGTTCGCCCTTTCCATTACATAATGCTATCGCCTATTATACACCGCTTGTCAACAGATACCAAAAAAGCTAGACTGAACAAATATGGAAAAAACTATTTTATTCTACAAATTTGTGCCCCTAGCCGATCCTGTAACCGTCATGCATTGGCAGAAAGAAGTCTGCAGCCGGCTTAACGTAAAAGGGCGGGTGATAATTGCCGAGCAGGGTATAAATGGTACGCTGGCCGGTAAAATGGAGGACGTTAAAGCCTATGTCCGGGCAATGAATGTGCACCCGCTGTTTAAAAAAATCCAATATAAATGGAGTGATGGCGGTGCCGATAATTTTCCTCGCTTGAGTATTAAGGTGCGTCCGGAATTGGTGACTCTGGCGCCAGAGGAAAACTTTGATGTATTTGACAGCACAAAAGGAATGCGTCCCAAAGAATGGCACGCTTATTTGCAAGAACATCCGGACGCAATTATTTTAGATGCCCGTAATGATTTTGAAAGCGACATTGGCGCTTTCAAAGGTAAAAATGTTATCAAGCCTAAGATCAAAAACTTCCGGGACATTAAACCTGAACTCGACAAACTACCAAAAAATCAACCGGTACTTACCTATTGCACTGGAGACATCCGTTGCGAGTATCTGAGCGCATATATGAAGCACAAAGGATTTGATGAGGTATATCACCTCGACGGAGGCATTGTGAAGTATGGACAGGAGTTTGGTGATGACGGACTATGGGAAGGTAAATGTTATGTATTTGACGAGCGTATGAGCTTGGGATTTAGCAAAGTATCCAAGGATATAGGAAGTTGTGTACATTGC
>JBKJPJ010000010.1:0-10274 GCA_046595225.1 Saccharimonadales bacterium (SeqCode) | reverse complement strand
ATATTCTAATGGAACGCCGGCCGTTTGTAAAGTAGAGCGCATCAGATAAAAATAAAAGTCACCCATGTTAGAATGGAGCCTATGGCTAAATCAGTTCACCGATTATATACCACGTTTCATCCCACTCATTATGACTTGTCTATACATCCAGATAGTCAAACAATGAAGTTCACCGGCTCAGTTACAATTATAGGCCAGAAGGTCGGAAAACCATCCAAAAGGTTAGTTTTTCATCAAAACGAACTTATTATAACAAGTGCTCAAATTACCCATTTTGACAAAAAAGGTCAAAAACAGATTGACGTTGCCCGGATAAATCATCAGCGATCGCTTGATGAAATACGCTTGCATACCGCTGACACGCTTTACCCGGGTACGTATCAGGTAGAGATAGTCTTCAAAGGCAACATAACGCCAGATATGCAAGGTATATACCCTTCGTTCTTTACGCATCAAGGTAAAAAGAAAGTTATCGTCACTACCCAGTTCGAGAGCCATTACGCCCGTGAGGCTTTTCCTTGCATCGATGAACCCGAAGCCAAAGCTACGTTTGACTTGCAACTAACTACGCCAGACGATGTTCAAGTGCTCAGCAATATGCCAGCCAAAGCCAATACATCCTTAAGCAAAAATCTGATACGAACATCTTTTAAAACTACCCCAAAAATGTCTACCTATCTCCTTGCCTTTGCCTACGGTGAACTCCACTGCCAAGAGGGGAAGACCAAAGCCGGTACAATCGTTCGCAGCTGGGCAAGTGTCGCCCAACCTAAAGAATTACTCACCTATTCGGTAGAAGAAGCTGTCAAAATTTTGGAATTCTTTACCGAATACTTTGGCATTCCCTACCCATTAGAAAAATGTGACCAACTCGCCCTCCCTGATTTTGATGCTGGAGCTATGGAAAATTGGGGCCTAATTACTTACCGCGAAATAACTCTGCTGGCTGACCCCAAAAATAGGTCTATCTCTAGCGAGCAGTACGTTTCTATGGTAGTGGCCCACGAGCTTTCACATCAGTGGTTCGGAAATTTAGTAACGATGCGTTGGTGGGACGACTTATGGCTCAACGAAAGCTTCGCCAGTATCATGGAGCACTTAGCCCCTGATACCATTCATCCAGACTGGCATCAATGGGAAATGTACAGTGCTAGCGACATTCTTGCGACTACTTCACGCGATATTTATAGTACCATTCAGCCAGTCAGTATCCAGGTAACCGATCCACATATGATTGAAAGTGCTTTTGACCCTAGTATCGTATATGCAAAGGGAGGAAGACTTATTAAAATGCTCCGCGAGTTCATCGGAGATGAAGCATTTGCCCGTGGCTTACAACAATACTTTCAAAAACACGCCTATAGTAGCACCAGCCGCGATGATCTTTGGGAGGCGTTAGGTGAAAGTAGCGGAAAAGATATTAAAAACTTGATGACACCCTGGATCACCCAACCAGGTATGCCCGTACTCCATATCGACCAAGAAGGTCAGGCTATAACGCTGTCGCAAGAGCGCTTTACCTTAGATGCCCATGACGTAAGTTCATTTTGGCCAATACCATTACTAGCCAATGTAGACGTAAGCAATAATATTCTGACTGCACCCTCCGGAGAGGTCACGCTGAAGTCCAAGGATTTTGCGGTGTTCAATCAATTTGGTAGCGGGCACTACATTTGTCATTATCAAAATGCTAATCATCGGGCGGCTATTGTCGAGCAGATAAAACAGCAACAATTATCTACTGAGGCTCGGATAAACCTGTTAAATGACAGTATATTACTAGCCAGACATGGTGACGACAGTCTAACCTCTACCCTTGATATTGTAGCTGCCTGTAACCAGGAGTCACGTGATAGCGTTTGGGGGTTGATTGCCCAGACCATTGGTTATGCCCGGCAGTTAACCGATGGTGATGCAGCAGCCGAGGCTCAGCTTAAAATCCTGCGCCGGAACCTGGCATTGTCACAGTATAAAAAGCTAGGCTGGCTCGATGGTGTTGCCGATGACCCAAACACTAAACAATTACGACATACTATGATTGCTTTGATGGTAGGCGCAGAAGATAAGCAAGCAATAGAAACTGCCCTTGATGCCTATAAGAGCGCTGATACTATCGGGGATATTGCCGCTGAACTTCGTAATACCATATTGAGTGTTGCGGTAAGATTTGGCAAAAAAGACGTCATCCAGAAATTGCTTACTACCTATCCCGAGGTATCTGCCGAATTACAATTAGACATTTGCAGCGCCTTAGCCTCGACCAAAGATGCTAAAAAGGCTGACCAGATATTACATGCCGCACTGGGCGAAACGGGCTTTGTACGGGCCCAAGACGTTATGCGCTGGCTGGTGTTGTTTCTTCGAAATCCCTATACCCGTGATGTTGCCTGGCAGTTTATGGAAACAGAGTGGAATTGGCTACGGGCTACCTTTAATAAGAGTAAGTCCTTTGACTACTTGCCAACTTATTGTGCCAGTATAGTGAGCACTGATGATTGGGCAAAGAAATACAAAGATTTCTTTGAGCCGAAGCGTGCTATTAAAGTTCTAGACCATAATATAGTCATTGGTTATGCAGATGTTGCAGCCCGGGTAGCTTGGCGCAAACGTGATGAAACAGCCATACAGCAATGGTTGGCGGCTAACACTCAGTAAACTCCGTCACTTGAAAGAGTGGCCCACTGACTTCTAATGCTGCTAGATCATAGTCGCCACACCAATGATAATGCTGCACCCATATATTTGCTGCGAAATGCATTTGTTTTAATTTTTTAGGAGTAATGTAATCTAATCCCATCCCCTGCGCGGTACTCTTGCGATATTTGACCTCTACGAACCAAATCTTTCCAAGGTGAGCAGCTACAATATCAACTTCACAATAGCGGGTTCTCCAATTACGCTGCACAATTTTATAGCCATACTGGACCAAATATTCGGCTGCAACTGTTTCTGCCTGATTCCCAGAATTAATTTTTTTATCCATATGCCACATCTTAACCAGTCATTAATGCCCGGATTGGTGTAAACGACAGTCGGTGCAATTCACTAATACCATACTCTTTGAGAGCCAGGCTATGTTCTTTTGTGCCGTACCCGACATGTCGGCAAAATCCGTATTGGGGAAAACGAACATGCTGCCGGAACATAAAGTCATCCCGAGTAACTTTGGCGTAGATACTTGCAGCGCTGACCAGCGGATAGCGTGCATCGGCTTTGGGTTCACACAACACCCTGGTAAAGCGTACATCACAGTAATTAATAGGACCGTCCATGATAATTTCTTCATGTGGTTCTACCTGCAATGCAAACAATGCCCTGTCGACACCTAATTCCATTGCCCTGGTTAGCCCAAGTTTGTCTATATCGACGGCTGTTACCCACCCTTCGCCCAATTCGCAGCTGGCAATTATAGATGGGGACAATGACTCCCGCCGCTTTTTGCTCAAAACTTTTGAATCAGCGAGACCCTCGGGTAATGGTAATAAGGTCTGTCGGGCTGCCACAACCAGCAGTGGTCCTGCCCAGCATCCCCGTCCGACTTCATCAATTCCTATCATAGACCAAGCATAACAAAAAACCGTCGGAGTTGGCGGTTCTTAACCTAAACTTAATCTTTATTCTTTAAGAATTTTCTTTGGAAGCTTCAGCTTCGTGTTGTTCGGCTGTTTCTTCCTTGATCTTTTCGGCGTCGGCTTCTGCTTTAACATCGTGCACCGCATTGACGGTCTCTTGATCAAATTTTATCCCTGTTAATCGAGCGGCTTTACCCGTCCGTTCTCGCATATAGCTCAAATAATTACGACGTACTTTACTTCGTTTAGTTACTTCGACTTTTACAACGAGCGGGCTATGGAGCAAGAAGCTTTTTTCAACCCCAACCCCACTCGAAATACGCCGAACGGTAATGCGGCTGGTGTGGCTGTTTTTTCGATCAGTTCGTATTACCAAACCCTGGAAAATCTGAACGCGCTCTTTAGTGCCTTCTTTGATTTTTTGATGCACACGTACGGTGTCGCCACTACGTACATCCACAACCTGGCTTTTTTTTAAACTGTCGTTTAATCGTTGTATAACAGATGGCATAACCAGTAGATTCTACACTAAAGTTAAGTATTAATCAACACGCTTTACTGGACTCTTTGGCCTAGTGATGCGAAACTTGGAGTATGAATTTCTCTGATAAAGCCCTAAGAAAGCACAAAGAGTTGCACGGCAAGCTGGCAATACAGCTGAAGGACAATCTCGATAGCCAAGATAAATTGAGCACGTACTACACTCCTGGCGTAGCCGCGGTATCAAGTTACCTAGCTGAGCATCCTGCAGAAGCTCGAGATTATACCTGGCTTAATAATTGCGTGGCCGTTATCAGTGATGGATCAGCGGTTTTAGGACTTGGTAACATCGGTCCGCTTGGTGCCCTTCCAGTGATGGAAGGTAAATCTATGCTGTTTAAACACTTCTCCAACATCGATGCCATCCCTATTATTTTAGATGTACATACAGCTGACGAGATCGTTGCGGCGGTAAAAGCCATTGCTCCAAGCTTTGGGGGCATCAACCTGGAGGATATTGCAGCGCCGATATGTTTTGAAGTAGAAGACCGTCTAAAAGCCATGCTTACTATTCCCGTAATGCATGATGACCAGCATGGGACTGCCATAGTCGTGTTAGCAGGACTCATAAATGCTATGAAAGTCACCGGAAAGAGCCTGAAAAAATGTAAAATCGTCGTGGTTGGCGCCGGTGCAGCCGGAACGGCAATAATTAAACTAATCCATAAGTACGCAGCGTCAAATATCTTAGCAGTAGATAGTAAGGGTATTGTCAGTAAAAACAGGACCGACTTAAACAACGAGAAAAAAGGACTGCTGGATTACACGAATTTTGAAAATAGTAGTGGTTCACTTGAAGACGCACTTGTAAATGCCGATATTTTCATAGGAGTATCCAAAGCAGGCCTGCTTAAGCCCGAAATGATAGCAACCATGGCTCCAAATCCTATCATTTTTGCCATGGCCAACCCTACGCCGGAAATCATGCCCGATCAAGCAAAAAAAGCGGGGGTAGCCGTCGTGGCCACCGGTCGCAGCGACTTCCCTAACCAAGTCAATAATGCTTTGGCCTTTCCCGGCATTTTCCGCGGCGCACTGGATAACCGGGTCACCAAAATTACCGATGACCACAAGATTGCTGCTGCTGAGGTTATTGCTGGACTCGTAAAAAATCCAACTGTCGAAATGATTATTCCATCTGTATTAGATGATCGTTTGGTATCGGCGATTGCAAAAGTAATTATTTAACCGACTACTCGGAAAATCTCCTCTATAGTAGTCAGCCCTTGACAGGCTTTTAGCACACCGTCCTGTAACATGGTATGCATCCCGCTCTGTATGGCTGCTGCTTCTATTTGCTGGGTAGAAAGTGAGGTCTGGCCGCTTTCAAGTAGTTCGCGTATCTTCCCGCTCATCATAAATTGTTCGCGGATGGCCACTTGTCCACTAAAACCATAGGGGTTAGCGGTCGATTGGCCCGGTTTGTACAACTGCAAATGCGTAAGGTCAGGTTTTTCTGTGTCACTAGGGAGCTGGTCAATAATTTCTTGCAGCCTTTTTTTAGTGGCTTCATCGGGGGTATACGGCAGCTTGATGGCATCATCTAACTTACGCACTAAGCGTTGGGCCATTACCAAACGGATTGCAGAAACAAATAATGGATTTTGCCCTATGGCATCCATCATCCGGGTCAATGCCGCAGCTGCAGAGGAGGCGTGAAAAGTCGAGAGCACTAAATGGCCTGTTAGAGAGGCCTGCAGAGCAGTTTTGGTTGTGTCGTTATCACGAATTTCCCCTACCATAACAATATCGGGGTCTAATCGCAGAACAGCCCGCAATTTATTAGAAAAATTGAGTTCTTCGGTACTTTTACTGGTCACCGAAATTTGGGTGATACCACTAAATTGGTACTCGACCGGGTCCTCGATGGTTATAATTTTACGTTCATCAGTACTGAGTGAATTCAACATAGAATATAAGGTTGTAGTTTTGCCAGACCCTGTTGGACCAACAACTAGAACTAAGCCACTTGGCTTTGCAATTATGTCATCAACTACTTGCCTTTCTGTAGCGCTCAAACCGAGCCGGTCAAGGTTATACATTTCTTGGTTCATATTAAACAAACGCATTACAACGTCTATCCCGGTGATAGTTGGTACCGTCTCTAAGCGAACATTTACATCTACTTGGCCACCATCAGCCATCTGGGCACGCAAAGCAATATGCCCCTGTTGCGCATCATCTGCCGATGTTGAAATATTTCCGGCGCTGGCGATTGCGGAGACGAGGATTCGATATTTTTGCAAACTTAGTTTGGCTATGGGATGCAAAACCCCGTCAATTCTAAAACGGATACGAACGTCATGTTGTTGGGTTTCTAAATGAATATCCGAAGCATTCAGTTGGTGAGCCTGTTGCACAATATAGGCCAGCATATCATCGGCCCGGACTTGTTCAAGCGTCGCTGAAACATTTTGTTGTAATTGCTGATCGTTGACGCTACCGATAGTAATATCGTGATAGACAACTTGCTGCGGCGGGTCGTACAACTTCATGTAATCTCGGAAACCAGCATCAGAAATTAAGTAAAAAGATATTTGTTGATCTTGAAACCGTTGCCGCAAGGCGGCCATGGTTTGCTGCGAAGTGGTATTGGTTACGCCGAATCGCAGGGTATGATCATCAGCATACAGCGGTATAACTTTGAGCTGATACAGCTCAGATACAGAGATAAGATTTTTGAATAACTGCTTATCTGTATTTTGCGATGTATCGATGTATTGGAGATTAAGTATACGGGCCCGGCGTTGAGTGGAAATTTCATCATCGCGACGAGCATCTTGTGACATATAGGGTATTATAACCGCTCAAGCTTAAATGCTCTAGGATGAATTCTACAGATTGACTACTGTTACAATATGAGAATGGAAATAGTATTGATAGCTCATAACATACGCAGTACGCATAATGTAGGATCTTTACTCCGAACTGCGGATGGCCTGGGCGTGAAAACTGTATATTTCACGGGCTATACCCCTTACCCCCTTCATGCTGCAGATGAGCGATTACCGCACATAGCTAACAAACTCGACAAACAAATTCATAAGACTGCGCTGGGAGCAGAAAAGTTTCAGAAGTGGCTGTATCAAGAAGATATTTTGTCGCTTATTCAGACGCTAAAAAGCGATGGCTACACGGTCTGCGCTTTAGAACAGTCGCCTAATTCTGTAGCTCTTCCAAAATTTATTGCTCCTAACAAAATAGCAATTATCATCGGCAGAGAAGTAGAAGGATTAGAATCAGCTGTCTTGGCCGCCGCTACTATCGTCTTAGAAATTCCTATGAAAGGCAAAAAAGAGTCCTTTAATGTGGCTCAGGCAGCTGCTATGGCGTTGTACCATGTAAGCTTCTTTGGTAAAAGTAAATCATAGCGTAAAATATAGATATGCCCGTAAAAGGATCCCGAGGCAGTGCTCGTCATAGCTCCGGCCCCAAACACAAATTAACCAAAAAATACATGAACGCCTATTGGCCGTATATGCCTATGGTGGTCATTATTATTATCGGTCTGTTTTTTGGGAGTTACCAACCCCAGCATTCGGCAAAAACTGGCGTACTTGCCTATGCCACCAGTACTACTAGCGGTGGTTTACTACAATCTACCAATTCACAACGAACCGACAATGGAGTTGCTGGTCTTACGCTCAACTCCCAACTAAATAGTGCTGCACAAACTAAAGCCGATGATATGGTTGCCCGTAACTATTGGTCTCATGTTACACCAGATAATCTACAACCCTGGGTATTTATACAAAATGCCGGTTATAGCTACACAAAAGCCGGCGAAAACTTGGCTTATGGTTTTGGCACGAGTGCTGAAACTATTACTGGATGGATGAACAGCGTAACCCACCGCGCTAATTTATTAGATAGCGGCTTTACGGAAGTTGGTTTTGGTATTGCTAATGCACCAAATTTTATAAGTACAGGCCAAGAAACTATTGTGGTTGCCATGTACGGCAAGCCTCAAGTACTGGGCGCAAGTTCTACGGCTGCTCCCGCACCTACAGTGGCGACTTCCCCAAGTCCACCTAAAGCTGCTACCACAGCACCTGTTATTACTCCTAGTACCCTGAGCACACCTGTAGCAAGTTCGCCAGATACAGCTGCTTCCCCAGCGGTTCCAGAAGTGGCAAAAAAAGAGGCATCCAAGCCTGTATCGACTGCTAATCCCCTTAAAACCGAACCAGCATCCCTTTCTATTACTCGTGCCCAAACAATAACCGGAGGCAAGACTCCTTGGCTTGTTTCGGTAATGGGGTTCATTGCCAGTTTGGCAGTTTTAGCGTTACTATTGAAGCACAGTTTACAAATAAAAAGTCTTATCCAGAAAAGTGAAAAGTTCCCGCTCCATCACCCAATTTTTGACACAGCAATGGTCAGTGCCATAATGATAGCCTATGTTCTCAGTAGCACTACCGGATTTATCCGTTAATGCAGCTTAACATTCTCGGCACCAACAACTTCACGCAATCTGTTGAGCCCTTCGTCATGAGTGGCCATTCGGCTGGGTAAACGAATTGCTTGACGTTTACTATCGGGCCCCAAAACCAGAACGACTTCGGTTTCACCTTTATTCTGGTCAATAGCTTCCTTAATGGATCGGAGCGCGCTTTGGTCCTCACTACTTTGTAAACGAATATACAGGCGGCTCGGCTCATTTGTAGATGGACTATCACTTACAACAGCTGGGGATTTAGTTTTCGGAGCCTTGGGTTTTTTACCCGTCGTATAGTAATTTTGGGCTTCGGCCAATTTAATTTCCCGGGCTTCGTTGGCAAGCATTTTTATCTCTCCGGTTAAATTCCCTTCTTTATCACGGGCGGTGACTTTGCCCTTAACCAGAACTACCGTATCTAATTTCCAGATATCTACTGTTTCGGCATAAATTCCGGGGAAAAGTATACATTCTATTTCACCGAACTGGTCGGCAACTTGTACAAAAGCCATCTTTTGGCCATTTTTTGTACTTATTTCGCGTACTCCGGTAATCGCTCCCCCGAAAGTTACTGTTTTATTATCATGCTCAGCTGCAATTTGATTTAATGGCACGCTTTTTTCAGCTAAAATTGTTTCGAACGTTGCTAAAGGATGACTGCTTAAATATAACCCTAAAAGTTCGCGTTCCCACTGCAGCTCCTGGTGCGTATTATCATCGCCAGCAACAATGGCCAGTTCAAGATTAATAGTGGTTTGAACGACGATTTCCTCTCCGAATAAATCGGTCTGGCCGCTTGCCGCCTGTTTTTGTATCCGGCTAGCGAAGGCAAGTAACACTTCTAAATTAGCTAACAAGGAGGTACGTGTTCCGAAACGATCAAAAGCTCCGGCTTTAATTAAGCTTTCTAACGTTTTTCGGTTGACTGTTCGCGTAGTAATTTTCGAGAAAAACGACTCTAGGCTTTGGAACGGGCCTTCAGCATCACGAACTCTTAGGATTTCTTCTACGGCCGCGCTTCCAACATTTTTTATAGCTGCTAATCCAAAACGAATTTTTTCTTCGCCGGGGACAATCGCAAATTCCACAAATGATTCATTTATATCGGGAGGCAGAACTACTACTCCCATATGTTTGCATTCGGTTATTTCAATTGTCAAGCGATCGGTATTGTCATAATCACTAGTCATAAGCGCTGCCATATATGCCGCGGGATAATGTGCTTTCAAAAATGCAGTTTGATAGCCAATCAGGCCATAGCATGCGGCGTGGGACTTATTAAAAGCGTAGTCCGCAAAACCTTCCAGATCAGTCCAAAACCGCTCAGCTACTTTTTGCGATACACCATTAGTAACGGCGCCCTGAATAATTTTGTCCTTCATTTCTGCCATAAGTGAACGTTTTTTCTTACCCACAGCTTTGCGCAGAGTATCGGATTCACCACCACTAAAGCCACACATATCGCGGGCAATCTGCATAAACTGCTCTTGATAGACCATAACTCCATAGGTATCTTTGAGTGCCGGCTCCATCAACTTACTATCGAAACTTACTTTTTCCCTGCCATTTTTACGAGCAATAAACTTGTCTGTCAATCCTGCCGTTAAGGGGCCTGGACGGTATAAGGCGCCCATGGCAATAATATCTTCAAAGACTGTCGGTTGCAGCTCTTTCAAATAGCGTTTCATCCCCGAGGATTCAAACTGGAATACTCCGGTGGTGTT
>JBKJPJ010000051.1:0-2814 GCA_046595225.1 Saccharimonadales bacterium (SeqCode) | reverse complement strand
CTCATAAAAAAATTCATGAAGACATGGAACGGGATTTTTGGATGACTGCTGAAGAAGCTATAAAATACGGAGTCGTGGATGGCGTTATTCAAAAACCACCCAAAGTGTGAAATTGCTCATAGTTTCATACCATATACTTGATATACTTCACAATTATGAAAGAAATAGAATTTATACCAGTAGCAGAACTTACAACCAGTGAAGTTGAAACTGTTGGTAATCAACTGTATGACATAATGACCGATGATTTTAAAAAAGAACTAGTGCGCGTGTTTTTTTTGCCAGGTGTAGTGAGGCGGTACTCGGCATCAAGGGAAAAGGCCGTTTCTAATGTCACCAGGATTAGGGAACACGGTCACGAGCAAGGTCTGGGTGCTTTCGTAATCAGTACTGGAACAGACGGTAAAATTGAAACACTAGGCATGGCTACTACGCAGACAAATCTCAAGCTATTCCTGCCTAAGTTTGATTCAGTTTCGTTGCCAGCAAAAATAACGCGTAAATCGTTCATGGGAATTAGCTTAGCAGAAAGGGTTTCCACCCCACCTGTTAATATTGCCGGATGGACTAATTTAGAAAGTAAGGAAAGCGAAGGTGTGTTACGCGATATGGTAGAAGTCTATAGTTTCTTAAAAGAAATTGCTCCTCAGTCCTGGACGTTAGCACCACAGCAAAAGCAAGCAGTTGACCCGCGGGTATTTATCAATCACAGAGCCCTGGTAGATGCAGGGTATAAAGCAACTCCCACAGACTATTTTAGGTACGATGACCTGGAAACGGGTGCAATACCTCCAATGCGCAAGTTATATGTAAGCAATTGATCCGTTTGATACTAATAGACTTGACGTAAGCAAGAGTAATCTATATTCTATTGATAAGAAGTAGTGTACTGGGCAGTGCTGGATTTTGTTAAAATCAGTATCAAAACCACCTCGTAGTAATCTTCGCGCGCCAACCTTCAAACAGACACAAACACGTAAATTTAAATATTTTTATAAACCCTAGTATTAATAATTAACCCCCGGAGAATTATTACTTATGGCTAAAAGCACCGTAGCGCTGAACAGTACCACTAAACGAACCTATTTTACAGAAGCAGACGATGTGATTCATATGCCGAATCTCATCGATCATCAAAATAAATCCTTTGACTGGTTTATAGAAGAAGGTCTTGGCGAACTCCTAGCCGAGATCAGTCCAATCGAAGATTATACCGGCACCAAACTGTCATTAAGCTTCAAAGGCTTTCGTTTCGAGAAGCCTAAGATGAGCGAAGCCGAAGCTCACGAGAACAATGTTAGTTATGACGCGCCCCTTAAGGCTACGGTTGTGTTGACCAATAAAGTTACTGGCGAAGTAAAAGAACAAGAGATTTATTTGGGCGATTACCCCTGGATGACTGACCGCGGTACTTTTGTTATAAACGGCGCCGAAAGAGTAGTTGTTTCACAGCTTATTCGTTCAGCTGGTGTTTTCTTTACATCCGACCCTCATGGTTCGACAATCTTATATGGTGCCAAAGTCATACCAGGCCGTGGTGCATGGTTAGAGTTCGAAACCAGTGCTGCAGGAGCTCTTTTCGTTAAAATCGACCGTAAACGTAAGATTGCAGTCACTACCTTACTCCGAGCCTTAGGAATGTCTGAAGCTCAGATGAAAGAAGCCTTCGGTCACGTCGACCAAGGTACGCTCAGTTACATCGATGCTACGCTGGCCAAAGACCCAAGTCATGGTTCTAGTGAAGCACTTATTGAAGTATATCGCCGTTTACGTCCAGGTGATTTGGCAACTGTAGATAACGCCCGAAGTTTATTAGAAAACATGTTCTACAACTATAAGCGTTTCGATTTTAGCCGCGTAGGTCGTTACAAAATAAATAAACGACTCAACTTAGATATTGCTAACACACTCGAGAATCGTATTATGCGGTTAGAAGATTTAGTGGCAATTATTGCCGAAATTATTAGATTGAATAATACCCAGGAACCAGCCGATGATATTGATAGCTTGGCAAATCGAAGAGTCAAATTAGTTGGCGAGCTGGTGCAACGACAGTTCCGCATTGGTTTGCTCCGTATGGAGCGCAACACCAAAGATCGTATGAGTATGAGCGAAATTGAAACGGTGACTCCTGCCCAGCTTATCAACGCCCGCCCCATAGTAGCCGCCGTGCGAGAATTCTTTGCGAGCTCACAACTTTCTCAGTTTATGGATCAAATCAATCCGCTTAGTGAGCTGGCTCATAAACGCCGTTTGAGTTCTATGGGCCCTGGTGGACTCAGCCGTGAACGCGCCGGCTTTGAAGTCCGCGATGCTCATGCAACCCATTATGGCCGTATATGTGCTGTAGAAACACCTGAAGGGGCAAACATCGGGCTCGTCTTAAACCTAGCCAGTTACGCCCGTATTAATGATTATGGTTTTATTGAAACACCATACCGAATCGTTAGTAACGCTGTCACAGCAAAAAATGCCGTCGGCCGGATTTCATCAGTAAACCTGGAAGATGCCGACGGAAAACTAATCGTCAAAGAAGGCACCACCATTACTGCCGACCAGGCCAACAAGCTTGCAGCCGTCAAAAACCAAATAACCTGGCCCGTTAAGGCCCAAGTAACTAAAGAAGTTGTCTATATGGATGCCGCACAAGAAGAAGGAGCAGTTATTGCGAGTGCCGGTGAAGCCTTTGGTAAAGACGGTTATTTCTTACATGATCGTGTATCCGTAAGGCGACACTTAAAATCTGGTGAGGTAGATGCTAACGAAGTTACCCACATGGATGCTAACCGTAAACAAATTATTGGCTCCAGTGCC
>JBKJPJ010000016.1:0-3748 GCA_046595225.1 Saccharimonadales bacterium (SeqCode) | reverse complement strand
CAGCCAGTATTCCGGCCAGCACTATCACTAGCCAGTTCACCGGCTGGTTTATGACAATTTCAAGCAAGAGTATGGCTGCCACGGCACAATCACTGCTCAGTAATATTTTAAAGGCCTTCGTTTTCAACCCAAAGCGTTTTTCATCACCAAAGTGAGGTAATGAATCACAGACAAAATGTGAACAAAAAGCTACCGACAGTGCCAAGAATGGCTGTTGTATTACCGTAGCTATAACCATCCCCGTTAAAACGTGGTTAGTGGCAGTCACTTCTTCCGGGAATCTTTTACGATACTTACGATTCGTTGAACACCATGGTGTTCTTCTTCACCGACATGAAGATCACGCAGTACAAATTGCTCACTATCGAGTTCTTTTTGACCGATAAACAATACGTAATTGATGTTTTTCTTTTCTGCAGTCCTGATTTGTTTTTCTAATTTCCGTGAGGTTCCATCAACCGCTACATTAACACCCATATCACGTAGTTCCTGTACCGTCTTCTGGGCAGCATCATAGACATCACCTATAACAATAGCGTAAATGTCGGTTGGGGAAGTAATTGTAGGTAGTAACTGGTGGGTTTCTAAAAAGTTAAGTAGAGTCAAATCACCCATTCCAAAGCCCACTGTTGGCACGGCTTCGGCACCAAACATTTCAACTAAACCTTCATACCGTCCACCGCCAAACATGGAGCGGTTGTTTTCGGGACTAACATCGAATACTTCGAAAACTATGTCGGTATAATAGTCGAAACCACGGACTAAAGTGGGGTCGAAGACCGCATTCGTAACTCCTGAGTTCTCTAGCATTTGCATCAATTTCTGTAGTTCTACTACGGCAGGATTTTGCTTAAGACCGGAAGGTAGTTCATCCAAGGAGCCAGCTTTAAGAAATTCCAGTAGCATATCGCTCTCACCACTATCTCGTTGGGTAGGGTTAAAAATTACGTCTACTTGCCCAACAAATTCGGCATATTCCATCTTGTGCATGCGATCAATCAAACGCACAACGCTTTGATGTTGCGTGGAATCCAACCCTAATATACCTATTAATAAGGTGTCGATAAGTTTACGGCTACCTAATTTAATCTGATACATTTCGTGTTTGGCATTAAAACTTTGCATAATGGCATCGGCCATAAGAATAACCTCATGCTCGGCCTCTAAACCTGGCAATCCAAAGAGGTCTATGTTTAATTGATAGAATTCTCTACCTCGCCCGCGTTGCATACGTTCATAACGCCAACATTGTGGAATTGAATACCAGCGCAGAGGGTAACCAAGTTCTTGACGTTTGGCTGCCACCATACGTGAAACACTGGGGGTCATCTCTGTTCTAAGCGTTACTGAGCGTTGGCCGCGATCAGTAAAAGTAAAGGTTTGTTCTTTGATTATCTCTTCATTACCCTTTTTCAGATATAATTCAGTCGGTTCTAACAGTGGAGCATCGTACTCTTCATAGCCATATCGTTCGGCCACTTTACGCCAAGAATCAAATACATATTTTTGTAGCCGCTCGTCCTCTGGGTAGAAATCACGGGCACCTTTATAAGGTTGGGTAGAAAGTGTCATGCTTATCAGTAGTATACTCGAATTCCATAAAATAAATGGTGCAACAGAAGCGACCGTTCTTGAACTTATCCGTAGTATAGCAAGTTGGTTATTTGAAAACCGAAACTATACCGTTTTTAGACTGCCACAGATTGGCGTCCAACAGCGTGCAGAACAGAGGCTGGAGGTGAATTATGCCTTCTAGCTTTATTACTGACTGGTGTTACTTGAACTTATACATATATAAAGGAGAAGAAAATGGAAGATAAATTAGAGGTTCAGGACCAATTCGTAGAGATGCGTGCCAAGGGTAACAGCTACGACAAGATAGCTAAAACACTTGGTGTAAGCAAAGGAACGCTACTAAGCTGGTCCAAGGACCTGAGTATGGCAATAGACAATGAACGCAACGTTGCAATGGATGCCATATACGATAAGCATAAACTTGCTAAACAGCACCAGATGGAGATGCTCGGCATACAACTTAGTAATGTACGTATTGAGCTAGAGAAGCGTGATTTGAGCGAAGTGCCAACAGACAAGCTGCTGGCAATGCAGATGAAACTACTAAATGCTGTCAACAGTAGCGGCGTGAGTGTGGTGTTCAGAGCAGAAAATGAAGGATGGGCAATATCACTTGGTGATGAAAAAGTGTGGAACGGCTAACACCTATTACACCATTTATTGCTGTGGTGTGCTGAAGGCGATAGATGTTATGATGATAGCAATAATTTAGAGTACAGAAACGGATGAAAATGGAACAACCTAAACGCAAGGATATTGAGCAATATAAGCACAAAGACAAGACACGGCTCAATAACCCGCAGGTAGGTATGGTCAGCGGAGCAAACGACCCCGACGGCAGCAAGAAACGCTACAGTTACGACCCCCACCTAGACCCAACGCTGGTATGGACTGGCAAGAAGGAGCAAAGTGAGCTAGACGTAGATACAGTGAGCATTCACGTTCACGAACGTATTGACCCAAAAACTATTATTCAACAGGTCCACAAGAACAGCATCAACAGTTACTCACACGGTTATCAGCACAGCTTGTTTGAGCAGCCGTTTGACCACCGACCAGTTAGGGATGAGGTGAGCTTTTATCAGCATAAAAATGCCTGGGCAAACAGGTTGATTGCTGGCGATAGTCTGCTTGTAATGAACAGTCTTATAGAAAAAGAGGGTATGGCTGGTCAGGTGCAGACGGTATATTTTGACCCTCCATACGGCATCAAATATGGGAGCAACTTTCAGCCATATGTTGGGCAGAAAAATGTCGCAGATGGTAAAGACGCTGACCTAAATACAGAGCCTGAAATGCTCAAGGCATTTAGAGACACTTGGCAGCTCGGCATTCATAGTTACTTGAGCTATATACGTGACCGTCTGTTACTTGCCAGTGAACTACTGAGTGAAACTGGCAGCCTATTCATTCAGATTAGCGATGATAATCTACACCACGTTAGAGAACTTGCAGATGAAGTTTTTGGAAATGATAACTTTGTCAGCACGATAGTATATGTAAAAACTAGCGGTCTGCAGGCAAAACTTATAAAATCAACCTCCGATTATATTTTGTGGTATGCGAAAGACATTAAGAAAGTAAAAGTTAACAAGATGTTCTCAGAGAAGAACGCTGGTGCTGAAGGTGCATCAAAATACACAAACATTGAATTATCTGATGGAACACGCCGCACTGCGACAAAAGAGGAATTACTAAATCCCAAAGGTAATGACCCAGGTGCAAGACTTTTTTCTTACGCAGATACTACCTCACAGGGCAATCCAATTCAGGAGTTTGAGTACAATGGCAAAACTTTCCGTGGTGGTTGGAAAACCACACTTGTTGGAATGCAAAAACTCGCAAATGAAAATAGACTACACGCATCAAAGACAACTATAAATTACATTCGTTACCTGGACGACTTCCCTGTATATGAGATAACTAATTTATGGTCAGATATAGCTGGAATAATGAGCCGTAGCGACCCTAAAATATATGTAGTCCAGACTAGTACAACTGCCATACAGCGATGCGTCCTTATGACAACTGACCCTGGTGACCTAGTATTAGACCCGACCTGCGGTTCAGGTACGACTGCATACGTGGCAGAACAGTGGGGTCGCCGATGGCTGACCATAGATACTTCTCGTATATCATTACAGCTTGCTAAGCAACGTGTAATGACTGCTGC
>JBKJPJ010000004.1:0-4248 GCA_046595225.1 Saccharimonadales bacterium (SeqCode) | reverse complement strand
TTGCGCTATCCTTGCGTCGAGCATAGAAGCTAAAGACATTGTCATTTATGAACCGGACAGTACTTATACCCACTAGGCTTGTTATTTGTTGCTGGGCAATTGGAAATAGATCCCTAGATTGGCAGAGTACCTTCTGGGTAGGGTGGTCAGGCACCGCGCCACAGGTGGACAAATCGTAGATGATGAAACGATTGAAGCCGGTAGCTGCAATTACCGCAAACCGGCCGTCGCTTGATATTGCGGACTGAATACCGGGGGCTAAACCGATGTCGTAGTTAAAAGGATCGGCAAATGGTAGGACTTCATAAGTTTCAAGGTTTACCCGCACCATGCCAAGGCTACGAATGTCCACCACCATCCATTTACTGTTAGCTGAGAACGCAAGGGAGTCTGTAACAGCCATGAGTAATTGACCTGACTTATCCTTAAGGCTGGCAGTGGGTGGCTTGTTAATTGAGTGGGTGAGCTGTCCGAGGATATCGGTACTCGTCCGCAGACTGGTGTCAATTTCTTCGGTAAAATTTAGGTACAAACTATTGGCTGGTCCAGATGTGAACTGTATTCCTGTATTAGAGCGGGGAATGGGAATGATGGTAGCATTGGCACCACTGGTCTGCTTTACCGGTCCCCACACCGTTGTACCAGGACGTTGGAGGAGCCCATTCGGAGCCACAGCGCCAAAAGCGGTATCGACAGCGCATTCGCTTGAAGTAATTGCTACCTGAAAAGGTGGCCGTGACGGCCGGGTTATTATCTGCCGGTTCTGGCAGTCACGGTTACCATTAATACTAAAGGGAATGGTCTGTCCACTTAGTAAGTCGGCAACTCGGTTTACTTCTAATGTAGTATTCCCCAGCCAACCGGATTGACTTGAAATTTGGTCTAGGGCCTGTGCGAGCCGGGGTATACCAACCAGCACGGCTACGCTTACAGCTAACACAAGAACTCTTCGATAAATATGATTAATACTGTGAACTAACATAAAACCAGAATACACCGGCACAGGAATTAGTTCAAGTTATTAACTACAATTTAACTATTGGCTTGAAAACTATCTGTTAGAGCCATCACTAAGCACATGATCAAAGACAACAACAGTTTGCTCGGCCATGCGTTGCCACGAATAAGCGGCAGCCAGCTTTTTGCCTTTTTGAGTCAATTCTTTAGCCATTTTTTCATCACTCAAAAGCTCAGAAATTTTGCGGGAAATGTCATTCACATCAAGAGGGTCAAAGTATACTGCAGCATCCCGATACACCTCCGGTAAACATGTGGCGTTACTGCTAGCCACCGGCGCACCATGAATCATGGCTTCTAACCCCGGTAAGCCAAAACCTTCACTTAATGAGGGGAATACATAAGCAGACGTATTCTCATACAGCCAACGCAGCTGAGCTTCGCTTACAAAACCAGTAAAATGTACATTACCTAAGGCTTGCTGGCGGACGTCACGGGCAATGCGTTTATACAATACATCTTTCTTCCCGGCCAAGACCAAGTGTAGGTCGGGGTACTGTTGGCGCATACTGGCAAACGCTTCAATCAGACGGGGGAGATTTTTATGCGGTAGCGGCCGCCCGAGGTACATAATAAAGCGTTTATTTTGTAATTCTTCTAATGGTTCCGCGGCCACCGTAATGGGATCGGCGGACTCGTGGGTGACGGTGATTTTACGGCTATTTATACGGGCAAAGCGGGCGATGTCTTGCTTCACAAATTCAGATGGCGTAATCAGGGCCGCCGATTTATGGGCGACGTATTTATTCACTAACTTATAGACTATTTGTTTAATGGTAAAGACCAGCCAATTCTTACTGGGATTACGAAAACGAATAGTCGTAAGGTCTTGGATAGTAGTAACCACCGGGCCGCGGTATAAAACGGGCTGTTGGACCATTGGAAAGAAGACTAAGTCTGCCTTGAGGCTCCTAATTTGTTTTAAAAAGCCTAGTTGTTCGGCAAAGGTAAATTCTTTATAGCTGGTTTCTGCAACCGTAAAAGGGGCCACAAACTTTTTAACTGCTTCCACCCGGTGCCCGGTGGTTAATACCGTAACTTTATAGCTGGCATTAACAGATGGAATTTTAGCCAAATACTCTAATAATTTATCGATATACCGGCCCGTAGTGGTGCCGGATTCACGAGCATCGATGACAATGTGTTTTGGCTTCATAGTTGTCCTTACTGCCTGCCGGTGTATTGACGTCTTAAGTACGAACCATAGGTGGGAGTTTGGTCGCAGGAAGCAGCGGTCCCGCAGACACTTTTATCATACTTGGAGTAGGCTAAAAAGGCTTCTTCTTTGGTTATAAAGTCTGGACCGGTGACATTTTCTGAGCGGTTATGAACCGGATAGCCGACATAGAAATTAAAGGGGATTTTTAGTTTATTTTCGTACTGTCGTTGCTCGTATACGGTATACGCTTGTTTGGCGACAGTCCCCACCGCCATATGATCGCTGTGGTCAGGAAAAGGGCCATCAGTGGTGCTGGACTGAGTACGGATTTCGGCTGGACGGTAGATTGTCATCAACGATACCAAGGCCTCCACTAGTTGCTCCTTAGAATAATGAGATTGTTTGTCAACGGCATCTAAGCGGTTTACACGGCCGGTAGTCATTCCTTCCAAGCTCTGAGACAGCGTTACCGGAAAACCCTCACCCCGTAAATTGCCATCCGGTAAGTGCATAAACACCAGTGAAATACGTGAATTACCCCGAGGATTGGCAATAGTGATGAACTGATTTTCACTAACTTTTATAATCCGTTCAACCCATACTTCATCGGTTCCAAGCATCTTAGAATACGCTGCTTCAGAGCCTTTTTGCCGTGATAACCAATGGAAGTTGGTAGTACCTCCGGCATCCCCAGCAGTTACATAAATAGTACGCACGCAATGACCAGCTTTGATGTCCTTAACCAAATCGGGACTCATAAATAGCAAGTCGTCGTCTTGGTGGGCAACAATATTCATAACACTGGGAACTGGGCACGAAATATAAGGGATTTCATCCAGGCTTATGGGTAATACCGTGGCTGATTGGGCGGCTGGCTGGGTGGTTTTTGGAGCGCTTTCCTTTGTTCCGCGATCATAGAATAAAACGACTTCTTTGGGATGATTTAAGCTTCCCTCAACGAGGGTGCTTGTATTTGGCTGGCCATAGCGGGCCACAACTTCATCCAGCTTACAATTTGGGTAATCGGTCGGACCTTTATCGAAGGAGAGCAAGTAGGCGAACGGGCTATGGGTGATGTCCGGTTGCCAGGCCTTGCTACTTAAAATATCGCGGTTGCCGGTACAGTTTTGTAACGGCGTAATGTTCAGCTTTTGCTGTGAAGTTTGTTTGGCAGGTAAGACCCGCCAATAATCACCCAATAAGGTGCCGACAGGGTGCTGCTGGAGGGCTTGGTTTACGACGGTATTACGGGCTTTTAGAGGGGCCAAAGCGGCGTTTGATTGATTGTAATTTTGCCAATGTGCCAGCGTTCCAAAAAGTATACCCACCAGTATGACGGCGGCGCCCATAACCACGCGGTCCAGACGCCACTTTTTATTGCTGGTAAATACTGCTAAAGACACAAAACCACTGAGCGCGACGATAGTTAGGTAGCGGGCATCAACCACATGAGCGTGATCGCTGAATGCAAAGAGGGCGATAGCCGCCAGGCTCGACCAAATAAGTAGAATTGATAATCTAAAGGGATTGTTGAGCTTAATCCCCCGGTAATGACCGTGAAACATACTGGCAAACAACAGCCGAACCATAACGGTGAGCATTCCTAGCGCCAATAGACTGTTCACAGAGTAGGCTATTCCACCTGCCTTAAAAATGGTAGACCAAGCAGTTGCAGGAATGGCACGTATTGTAAGTGCACTGGCAGCCGGGTTGGCTCCAAAGTTAGTTAGTATGCCCGATATCGCATAGAACACGCCTAGCCCGGCTAGGTGAGCGTTGTGTACCACGCCATACGGCCCGGTGTTCCCGGCACCTACTATATGGGTGAGCTTTATGAAATTAATGAACCACAGTACAGCAATGGCACCCAAGGCTGCGGCACAGGCAGTTAATAACCAGTGCACCGTTAAACTTACAAATTTCCAACTTCTGACGATTGAATAGGCAATCAGCGATAATAGCGCGCCACCGAGCCCAATGCTCATGAACAATCGATCACTGGCAATTAATAACGTTAAAAGGGTCACGGCTAGCCAAAAATTCCGACTTTTTATTCGAGGCGAGTGGGCCAA
>JBKJPJ010000124.1:0-2901 GCA_046595225.1 Saccharimonadales bacterium (SeqCode) | reverse complement strand
ACAAACTTATGTTGTTCGGGTCGGATCGAGACGCTTTAGCTTTACGCCGCGTGTGATCCAGATCGTTGACAATATTGCTGATCTGGATTTTATCTCCGGGCAATAGATCTTGTCAGTTTTTTTACTTAAAGGCGGCCTTCGGGTCGCCTTTTTGATTGACATATACAGCGCCTTGGCGGCGGGCGAATTTAAAAAATATTGACATTAAATAGTCGTTAATTATATAATCACGACATAAGTTTTTTAACAATGGTCGCGTTGTGTGGTCGTTGCATTAGCCAAATTGGCATGTTCTTTAATTTAGTCAGGGGGATAGGATCATGAATAACTCGGTACGCTCGTTTTTTGGTTTGATTAAAAGTTTTATGTTGCTGGGCGTTGTGCTCGGTTTGGGGTTTTTTAGTGTGCCTGCAGCTGTATTCAATGCAAATGCAGCCACCTTGGGAGCAATTCCGGATGGAGGGATCACAGCTACATGCGGCTCAGATGGAGCAAACAAAGATATTACTTTTACAGTCTCAGGTATTCCGACCGCTCCGGCAAATGTCGCTATAAGTATGACGTTTTTGCCGATTCATACTTGGCGAGCAGATCTAGGGGCTGTATTGATAGCTCCTAACGGCACGCAATTTATCTTATATAAATATATAGGAGCAATAACTGCTGGTAGTTGCGGGGGAACGCGTGGTGGTAATGATTTTGCTGGACCCTATAATTTCAAAGACTCAGCTGTCGGCACAAATATCTGGTCTGAAGCGGGAAACCCTACGACTTCGGGTGATTACAGGACTACTGCCGCAGGTGGAGCCGGTCAGGTAGATCCTGCCCCTGTTACAAATTTGACCGCTGCGTTTTCCGGCATACCAACTTCAAATGGCACTTGGACACTCAGAATGACTGATGGTGGTCTGGGAGATACAGGAAGTGTATCGGCTGCAACACTTACTTTAACATCACCGACAGCAGCAGGTGTGACTGTATCAGGCAGAGTGGTTACATCTGAGGGCCGGGGCTTGCGTAGTACAAATGTACTCATTACTGATCCTAATGGGAATACTCGTCGTGTTTTGACAGGAGCATATGGCAGTTTCCAATTTGACGATGTCGAGGTGGGACAGACTTATGTTATAAGTGTCGGGGCGAGAAGGTTTAACTTTACACCTCAAGTGTTACAGATCTCGGATAACATTTCGGATCTTGTATTTACTGCAAATCAGTAAATACAGACGGCAAGCAGTTCGACTAAAAGGCGGCCAACGGGGCCGCCTTTTTTTCATAGCAAATTATAAAAGTATCAATAACACCTCGTTATTTCGGGTATGTTTCCGCGCTGTAGTACAAATTCGCCAATTACTTCCTTGGACGCTGTCAGCGTAACTTTTAGCCGCATTTTATCGCCGGTAATTTTTCCTTCATAACGGGCAAGTTGCCGGGAGGGCTGAGAATCTATCAAAACTGGCCCACCACTTTGCCGGGTGTGATAACCATTTACTGTGAAATTTCCTGCCGTATCTGTAATGAAAGCCTGCTCTATCTGGCCGTCGGCACAGCCATACTGAATGGTTACGCTTTTTTCTTTAACTTCAAAAATAACTCCATCCCCACCCCAAATACCTGTCTTAACCGCGACCAGCTTTGGCTCTACTTTTTTTGCCACCACCTTTTTCCTCTTTTTTTTCGGTTTTTGAGGTGCAATTGTCTGCACAGATCGACCATCTACTCTTTCAATATAAACCAATTCGTGATTTGGTAAAGCAAATACATTTGGTATTACCGAAACAACAAATAAGAGCAAGGCCCACAAACTATAGGGCAGCGTATTTGTATTGATTTTTTTCATAATACTGTCCATAATATTTTTGTTCATTTCAATTTGTAAATTTGTTTGCATTCTTACCCCTCTAATTAGTTGCACCCGTTGACTGCTTGGTTCGCAAGTAAATGTCAACGATTTACGATTGATATTCATTTGAAACTTTTCTATTACCTGTACCCCTGGAGCTTTGACGAATATGCTTAACCTAGCTTTTACAAGATCATCAACCCCTAAAATAGCGCTTTTTGCTTTTTTGATCGCTGCATTTTGTGTTCTGAACGTATTTTCTCAGAATGGCGGCGTGAGTAAAGACTCAAAACCTTCAATAAAAAGTAAAGAATACGAAGCCAAAGAGCGCCGCGAGCGCGAGCTGCGTAACCGCAAATCATACTCCCCTGCTGCTAACAGAAAAGCACAGCGGGGACCCACCGTAAAACCCGAGATGCGTTATTATGGCGAATCTGAACCGCTTAGTGAACTGGCTAAAAAACAATCTCCGATCAGCAAAGAGAACGGAATGCTTCAAGAAGACCAAATGGAGCCGATGTTCGAGGTTCCGGAAACTATGTCGAAAAAACGACAAATATCTGTGCCGGCGTTCGTGCAAACCGATAATTTTGCACCGTCAGCACTAACGCTTGGGGCAAATTTTGAAGGTCCGGGAACAGGATTAACAGGTTTTAATCTGACCGGAGCCCCGCCCGATATGACGATGGCAGTGGGGCCAAATCACGTTGTTGCTATGGTAAATTCGCAATATGCGGTATTCAGTAAAACCGGTACCGTGTTACTCGGCCCGGTGAATGGAAACACACTTTTTACGGGTGTCGGCGGCAATTGCGAGACTACAAATCGTGGCGATCCGATCCTGCAGTATGACAGAATGGCGGACCGCTGGATCTTGAGCCAATTTGCTTTTACCAGCGGTGCATCCGCCCAGCCTCCTTATCTGCAATGCATAGCCGTCTCAACAACCGGTAATCCGACAGGAACATACGTCCGCTATGTAGTCACGTTTAGCCCGACCACTCCAAGCGGCTTTAACGACTATGGCAAATTAGGTGTTTGGCCCGACGCTTACTATA
>JBKJPJ010000118.1:0-7207 GCA_046595225.1 Saccharimonadales bacterium (SeqCode) | reverse complement strand
GTTGTTAACACACTTAAGAACAATGTTCATTCTCCGGGGTTTGCTATCGAAATGGAAATGGTAACAAAAATGGCACGACTGGGTTACAGAATATATTCTGTACCCATCTCCTATGATCCCCGATTGGGCGAATCAAGTCTGAACCCTGTGCGTGACGGTGCTCGTATATTGATGATGTTCGGCCGTAATCTTCGCTGGAAACCACTGGAGCAATCAGCTTCAGTCCCCACTAAGCGTCCTGTTAGCTACCAGCGACTTATTAGATCCCGCAGACTAGCCAGTATTAAAGAGCATGAAAAGAATGAAAATAGCTTTAGTCTCTGACGCTGTCTTGCCGTTCAATAAGGGCGGCAAGGAAACTCGAATCTATCACCTGACAACCGAAATGGTTAAGCGGGGGCATAGTGTGCATATCTACACCATGAAGTGGTGGGACGGCTCTAATGATTACGCCTACGAAGGGGTTCAGTACCATGCTTTGTCCCACCTATATCCGCTGTATAAAAATGATCGCCGGTCAATTAGGCAGGGACTTTTGTTTGGAATAAGTTGTTTGAAAATGATTACAAGAGACTTTGATATTTTAGAAGTTGATCATATGCCGTTTTTTCCGCTTTATGCAGCCAAGGTCGTCAGTATACTTAAGCGCCGCCCACTCTATGCCACTTGGCACGAAGTGTGGGGTTTAGAATATTGGCGCAAATATTTAGGTAATGTAAAAGGAAGCGTGGCCTACCTAGTAGAAAAAATAAGTGTAAAAATGCCCGATCATATTATTGCTGTTTCAAAACAAACCGAAGATAAATTGCGCACCGAACTGCAGTATAAAGGTCCGCTTTCGCTGGTCATAAATGGTATCGATAGTGATCAAATTACCCCTATAGCCTCGGCCAAAGAGAAGAGCCAAGTTATCTTTATTGGCCGGTTAATGCCGCACAAAAATATTGATATCTTAATTGAGTCTATTGCCATTGTCCGCAAAAAAAACCCGGCTATCCGCTGTCATATAATCGGTGGAGGACCGGATTATGATCGTTTGCAGTCACTAATAACACAACTCGGCTTAGCTGAAAATGTCAAAATGTTCGGATTTATTGAGTCATCTGAAGAAGTAATAGCTCATATGAAGGCTTCAAAAGTTTTTGTTTTACCATCGAGCCGCGAGGGGTTTGGTATAAGTATTCTTGAGGCGTTAGCCTGCGGACTTCGGGTTGTTACTGTGAACCATCCCGACAATGCCGGGCAATTCCTCGTTAAGCCTACTGCCGGCACGGTGTGTGATCTTACAGCTGCCGCCCTAGCTCAGGGTATAACAACCGAGCTAAAGAATTTTAGGTCAGTACTACCAATAGATCCGGGTTTGAATTATTACGATTGGGAGTATAGCGCTTCGTCGCTGGCAAAGGTTTACGCCGTATGAAAGCACTGGTAGTTACGCCCTATTATTATCCAGTTGGAGGCGGATTAGAAACCTATGCCCGCCAGCTGAATGGCGCCCTTAAAAATCAACAGGATTGGGACATTGTGGTTGTTACCACGCAGAGCGGTCTTAAAAGCACAATCGGAAGCGTCGACAAATGTAAAGTGTATCGTTTGGGCATCTGGTTTAAACTCTCTAACACTCCATTTAATCTGTTGTGGCCCGTGAAAATGCGCAAAATAATCAAGCAGGAAAAACCAGATGTTATTATCGCACATGCGCCCGTTCCATCTTTGGCTGATGCCACAGCATTGGTTGCCGGGACGACACCCTTTGTAATCATTTACCATGCAGCGACCTTATATAAGAAAAAATCTCCCATCTTTAATGCTGCCGCTTGGGTGTATAACCGGATGAGTTACTATACGTTTAAACGCACCGATCAAATATTTGCAGTTTCAGATTTTGTTGCTAAACAATTTTCACCCAAATTGCAAAGTATAACGTATGTTGTTCCTAATGCCGTGTGGCAATCAGAGATCCAAAACCGAAAACAACCTAACGGTCCACATTTTGTGTTTATTGCATCGCTAAACAAAAGCCATTCCTGGAAAGGTTTAAGCCGCATCATTGATGCCATTGCTGCCTATAAAATACAGCATGGTACAGAAATAACCCTGGATGTTATGGGCGATGGAACGAACAAGTCAGCTTATGAAGC
The DNA here is from genome assembly GCA_046595225.1 of Saccharimonadales bacterium (SeqCode). GTDB lineage: Bacteria > Patescibacteriota > Saccharimonadia > Saccharimonadales > OMJO01 > CAZBRC01. The sequence goes on along the minus strand of JBKJPJ010000118.1, from coordinate 5,066 downwards.
CCAGGTTGCCAAGCTCGGTTTACAGAAAAATGTCATATTCCACGGCGAAAAGCTAGGAAGAACAAAACAACGTATTCTACAAGACGCTACCGCCTTAATAGCCTATCCAACGACCGCTAATGATGCGTTTCCGACCGTAATACTTGAAGCTTGGGCGCTTTCAGTGCCAGTAATTTGTGCCGATATTGGTCCACTACCGTCAATTATAGTAAATGATAATTTTGGTTTCTTATGTGAGGCCGATAACCCTTTGAAACTTGCTGACACAATGTGGGACGTACAATCGTTACCAAATAAAACCCGCTCAGTATTGGCTCAGAAAACTGCCTTACGAACCAAACAGATGTTTACCTGGGAAATACAAGCAGCTCGGGTCAATACATTAGTGAAGGATTTAATTAAGGAACTAGCATGAAATTAGTCATGATGGGTTCAGGATCATATAAAAGTAGCTTGACGCATTTTCGTCTGGTTTCTTTGGCTAAGCAATTGGCTTTGCTGAATTTTAATGTTTCTGTAATTGTTCCCTCAGCAGATAAGTACAATAATTTTAAACCGGAGCCGCAGGCCAAGATAGAACATGTAAGTTTGATTCAACCATGGCAGTTTAGGACGCACTTTCCCATTATAAATCTACTGCCGTACCTTTTCACTTCACTTGTTTCATTGTTAAGAATCCGACCGCAAATGGTACTAATTTACAAACCAACACCGATCACTATTATTGGCTTAGTCCCCAAAATTTTATTTAAAACTCCGGTAGTTGTAGATCTTGATGATCTAGGTAGTGAAGTGATGCGCTTAGAAAAGCAATCAAAAATCAATGTATGGCTGGTGTCCCTATGTGAGCGCCTTGCGCTCCGTTATAGCGATGCTGTGGTCGTAGCCTCTACCTACTTTAAAAACGATGTTATAACCCGTTATCCCCATAAGCCAGTACTCGTGTTAAGTAACGGTGTCGATGCTGACGAATTTGTAGTAGATTCATCAAGTCCACCCCGCAATGCCCTCTATTACTTTGGGGCTATTAATCGGCTCAGTCTGGTGGATTCTTTCTTGCAGGCACTGCCGGCCACAGTAGCGGCCGTACCAAATACTCAGGTGACCATTCTGGGTGGTGGTAGTGCCTTAGCTGCCGCTCAGCAACTTGCTGCCGATCTTGAAGTTTCCAATAGTGTGACTTTCACTGGGTGGATTGACATGCATGATATCAGCAAACATGTCAAATTTGCCGACATCGCACTGTGCACGCAGCCCGATATTGCTACTGTCCGTGCGGCCAGCAACCTAAAGGTTTTCCAATATATGGCTCTGAGCAGTGTGTCGGTGGTCAGTGATGTGGGCAACTTGGCGAGCTATATTACGGGTAATACCAACTCAGAAAAAGCTGGCGTAGCCGTCGAGCCAGATGATCCGGAAGCACTCTCACGGGTACTCATAAGCTTATTAAAAGACACCACCAGCCGCAAACGTATGGCTGCACAAGCTCGCCAGCAGGCTGAGACAACGTATTCGTGGGCTAATTTAGCGACGAATCTACATGAATTTTTAGTAGCAACTATCCAGCAGCATTCTGTGGTTGTAGCTCAAAAGGGCATTCATCATGGTTAAACGTTTTAAAAAATTCATCTCAAAAAACACGTTTAAGCAACGGGCTCAGCAAAGCAGTATCACACTTGGCCTTATAAGCCTCTGGGCAATCTGCACATTACAGCTATCAGGCGGCTTGGTTAAGGGAGTAGTATCTACTCTATTCTTGTTACTGGTACCTGGATATTTTGCCAAACGACTATTTACAACTGCCAGTACACATACCTTCAGTGAGAAACTATCGTATATTGTCGGTTTGAGCTTGTTGATCCTTATGCTCACCGGGTTAGCCCTCAATCAGTTATATATATTCTTAGGCAAGAGTAATCCTTTATCGCCTAAACCGTTAGTTATAAGTATTGCGCTGGTTAGTTTTATTATCAGCCAGCTCGGGCCCCAAAAGTTTGTGTCATTTAAAAGATTTCATTTCAAGCGAAGCTCCATTTCTAAATTCGTACTCTTGCTCCCCATTATACTGAGTGGATTAGCTCTTCCGGGACTAGCTATTTTAGGCGCTGTCAGTCTTAATAATGGTGGTTCAGGAAACCTGTCTTTGCTAACAATGTTCGGCGCAGGACTATTGGTTTTAATTATGTCGTTTCGGCATAAAGACTTAGCAGTTTATTATCCATGGTTACTATACAGTTTATGCCTGAGTTTACTGCTGGTGACGTCGTTACGGGGATGGAATATCACCGGACATGACATCTTGCAAGAATTTCAAGTTTTCCAGCTTACCTTAAGGCATCAAGAATGGCGCATGGCCTACTACCAGGATGCCTATATGGCGTGTTTGAGCCTGACCATTCTGCCTACAATCTTTAAACAGCTTACTGCTATTCAAGATCAGTATATCTATAGATTACTGTATCAGATGGTTTTTGCATTAATCGCTCCTATCATCTACGGTTTACTGAGACCATACATTTCCAAACGCTTATCGTTTTTGGCGACTTTTTTATTTTTGACATTTCCGACGTTCCTGACCGATATAACAATGCTTAACAGGCAAGAAATTGCACTTTTATTTTTGACACTTTCACTCCATGTTGGGCTTGACCGCAAGGCATCCAAAACTTCTAAATATATCTTAAGTTTTTTGTTCTTGTTGGGCATGATACTATCCCATTATTCGACTAGCTACGTAGCCATTACAGGATTGGTAATTTCTCTTGTTTTGGAATTGGCATGGATATTGGTAAGGAAGTACAAACGTCCTAAGGTCCGCTCAGCTTGCTCCGCAAATGTACTATACCCTGCTACGGTAATAATTGCAGCCAGTTTTATTCTTTTTGGTTGGGGAACCTACGCTACCCATACATCAAAGAATATAGTGCACACCGTAAAAAATTCGGTAACAACAATTAGTACCGCAATTAGTACGCAGAAACTACCCCACGCAAACAGTAATTTACCCCAACACTCAGCAGTCAAATCGCTGAGTGGTTATGAGCAGGAAATGAAAAAAAATAGAAAATTGCCCATCAAAAGTTATTTTTCAGAGCAAATTATAGCGAATTATCCCTTAAAACCAAGTAGCCCCACGATATCGCCGCCAACTCTATTGTCTACTCATAGCGGCGTTAAAAACTCGCTATGGACCATACTCTATAATTTTACTCGAAGCTCTTATGCGATATTTATTCAAATAGCTATATTTGGTGGCCTCATAGTTTTGGCTTTTTCTCAGAAGGTTTCTAAACTACCGCGTCAGTATTTATTCTTTGGGACGGGGCTTCTAGTGGTGGTTGGTACACAATTTGTTCTTCCCACAGCTATAAATTATGGCGTGACAAGAATTCTACAGCAGTCACTGCTTCTTTTAGCTCTGCCATGTATATTAACCATGCTATGGATACTTAAGCTGCTGCGTGTACCAGTCAAATTAAGAGAAGGAACAGTTACCATTATATTGGTAGGATTTTTTGCCGTACTTTCTGGGTTTTTGCCGGCTTTGACGGGTAATTATAAGCCTGTTTTAGCGCTGAGCAATAGCGGTTTTTACTATGGGGCCTACTACACTCACAAGGAAGAGATCGGTGCTACGCGGTGGTTGCAGGCCCAAGCCCCCAAAGGATCGCGTATATACAGTGACGAATTTAGCCGGCGCAAAATAATTACTTATGGAAGTATTTATGGGGAACCGACCTTGTCACCGGTTGCTATACCAATAGACAGCTACGTGTATATAAGCAACAGTAATACTTCGTTAAACCAAGTATCCGGTTATTCTCCGGCATATGTTGGCAGCAAAGTTTTCTATTATCAACCGCCCACCGATTTTTTAAATGCAAATAAGAACCTTGTCTATAATTCTCAAAAAGTAGTAATTTATAAGTAATGCGGCTACTACAAACTAATAGACTGACTTTGAAACGGTACCTAATTAGGTATAAAATTGTGTTAATCGTCCTACTGGTTACTGTAACTTGTGGGTTAATAATAGTGTTTAGGCGCAACGCTCATAAAACGGACACATCAATAAAACAACCAACACGGCATGCAACAAAAACAAACAACCCAGTTACGCTGCCAAAAAAACCGGATATTGTGGGGCGGGCTTTTGGGATTGCTGCTGGCAGCGGATTGCCAGAATTAAACAACCAGCAGTTAAACGAACGCCTGGATGGTATTGTGTCGTCTGGTGCTACCTGGGTTCGCTTTGATTTCGATTGGAGCCAGATACAACCGAACAATGAACGATCATATAATTGGAGCAATTATGACCGCGTCGTTACCGCTGCCAATGCCCGCAAGCTCCATGTTCTAGGGATAATAAATTACACGCCGGGTTGGGCACGGGCAACAGCCTGTAAATCAACGAATAAATGCCATCCAGCAAATGTTAATGCTTTTGCATCGTTTGCGGCCACCGTTTCTAATCGCTATAAAGATCAGGGCCTTCATCACTGGGAAATATGGAATGAGCCAAATAATCCTAACTTTTGGTTACCTAAAGCTGATCCTGCAATATATACGCAGCTTCTTAAATCGAGCTATACAGCTTTGCATACACAAGATATTGAAGTTCAAGTTATAACTGGGGGGTTATCACCACAAAAAACTGAAGCAAACGCACTATCTCCAATAGATTTTTTGAACGGAGTCTATGCGGCAGATGGTAAAAATTATTTTGATGCCGTTGCTCATCATCCCTACACCTTTCCTTTGTCGCCAACATCTCGTGAAAATCATGCGTGGGCTCAAATGGCGAACCTGAATCAGAGCTTAAGGGCGACGATGGTAGCGAATAATGATGGCGACAAAAAAGTATGGATTACAGAATTTGGTGCGCCTACGAACGGTCCAGGTCCACTAGCGACTGTCCAAAATCCTAATCTTGCGGGAAAACCTTATGTGGTAGACCAGGCATTACAAGCTAAGATACTGTCTGACGCAATCACTCAATACCGCTCCTATGCATGGGCCGGTCCATTTCTCTATTATTCATTTCAAGATTCAGGTACCGATGTAGC
>JBKJPJ010000009.1:0-2672 GCA_046595225.1 Saccharimonadales bacterium (SeqCode) | reverse complement strand
CTTTAAAGTAGAAGGCGCTTCGCACGAATTTACCACAATACCTGGGGTAAAAGAAGACGTAGTAGATATTATGATGAACCTCAAAGGTTTGCGTTTTAGAGTTTTCAGTACTGAGCCCCAAACAGTGCGTATTAGCAAAAAAGGTAAAGGCGTGGTTACCGCAAAAGACATTCAGACGAATGCCGATGTTGAGGTTGTTAACTCCTCGCACGTTATTGCAACTATTGATGATCCTAAAGCTAACTTTACTATTGATTTGGTAGTAGAAACAGGACGTGGTTACCGCACTATTGAAGAAGGAACTGCTAAAAAGCAAAGTGATATGATTGCACTGGATTCTGTATTCTCCCCAGTTCTACGAGTTCGCTATAAGGTAGAGAATACTCGTGTTGGACAAATGACCGATCTGGACAAATTATTGATTACCGTAGAAAGTGATGGCAGCATTACTCCACGAGAGGCTTTTGAAGAAGCTTCAGCTATTTTAGTTAACCAATACACAGCACTTGCCGGTCATACAACCGTGGATGCTGGGGCACCAGTTGGAACTATCGAAGAAGGTATTAGTGCTGCAGGGGATGAATCTACTGAACTAATGACACCTATAGAAGACCTCAATTTATCTGCTCGTACCACAAATGCATTAGTCAACAATGAGATCCATACCTTAAAAGATCTATTCAGCCTGAGCGATGCAGAATTACGTGAGTTAAAGGGTTTTGGCAGCAAAGCACTCGACGAAGTAAAGGAAAAATTGGCCGAGTTGGAGCTGTAAGACTATGCATAGGCACGGATATAAAGGACGTAAATTCCACCGCGAGACAGATCAACGCGCAGCTCTTATTAAGAGTTTGGCGGAGTCTTTGGTGATTCACGAATCTATAGAAACCACCCTGCATAAAGCTAAAGAAATCGTCCCGTATATCGAAAAACTGATAACCAAAGCTAAAAAAGGCGACCTTCATAGCCGTCGGCAAGTATTAGCCGGCCTACAGACCATTAGCAGTGCCCATAAGTTAGTTGATACTATCTCCCCAATGCTCGGTGGCAGAACAAGTGGGCATGTTCGCATTGAACGTACGTCTTTGCGTAGAGGCGATAATGCACAGTTGGCGCGAGTTAGTTTTGTGGACGATCTTAAAGCAGAACCTGTAGCCAAACCAGCTAAATCTCCGATTAAAAAAACGCCCCTTAAAAAGCCTGCAGGGAAGAAATTATGAAAACCTATAGCGCCAAGCCAGTTGATGTTACGCGTACATGGTACGTAGTCGATGCTTCTGAAATTCCATTAGGTAGATTAGCTACCCGCGTAGCTACTATGTTAACGGGCAAAGATAAGCCAATGTTCACGAGCCATGTAGATTGCGGTGATTACGTTATTGTCATAAACGCCGCTCAACTGGTAGTAACAGGTAAAAAACGGACCGATAAAATGTATTATCACCACAGCCATTTTCCAGGTGGCTTGAAAGAAACCAGTTTAGAGGATCAACTCGTTAAAGACCCAACTAAAATTATCGAGCACGCAATTCGTGGCATGTTGCCCGTTAATAAGCTCCGTGATGGCCGCTTAGCACGGCTTAAAATCTACGCTAATAGCGATCACAATCACGCCCCTCAGCAACCTATTGTAATCTCGCTCAAGGCTGTAATTTCACCAAATAAAAAGGAAGCAAAATAATGGCTACCACAGCAAAACACTATCATTATGCATTAGGTCGTCGTAAAAGCTCAACAGCCCAGGTCCGGCTAATGACCGGTACTGGCAAAATTGTTATCAACGACAAGCCAGCTGAAGAATATTTTGCGACTAGCAAAAGTTTAATGAATCGTTTACAAAAACCACTCGTATTACTTGAGGTACAAAGCAAGTTTGATGTAAGTGTGCATGTTAACGGAGGCGGCCACAGTGGCCAGGCCGAGGCAATTAGCCTTGGAATTTCTAAAGCTTTGGTTGTAATGAACGAAGACCTTCGAGCTACCCTTAAACGCGCCGACTTATTGGGCCGTGACCCCCGTGAAAAAGAACGCAAGAAGTTTGGCCTCAAGGGCGCACGTAAGCAACGCCAGTTCACAAAACGTTAGATTAACTATGAGCCTCGATACTAAAGAAGCTCTGGAATATCACTGGGCGCTTGATTCTGCTGCCGCAGAAGTATTAGCTGAACAAATTGACAGCAGTAAGCAGTCCGAACGCCTGACAGAAGTCTATGAAGCTTTAGATCCGGTCGGGGTTGCAAAGCGGGATGCGAACCGGATCGCTAGAGGGACAAGCTATACCGGTGAATCAACGCAAATGGTTGTTGACTGGGGACCATGTTCTCTCGGAAATGAGATGGGAACTCCTGTAGATTATGAACCGCTTTTCGATTTTATAGATGAATTTCAAGAAACATTTCCCGATATTCAGGTAGGTGTCAGGGGAAATGGTGCTAAACCTCGGAGCGGAGAAGATTGGCCGGGAATTTTCTATAGCCTAGATGCAACTGGCCGAAAACAAGTTTTTGATTTTTATAGTCGAGCTTTTAAGCGAGGTATTTCCATAATCACCGAAATTACTCAGGAATCACAACTTGGTATGTATGCGCCTTTTTTGAGTGGATTCTGGTTAGGTAAACGCGATATGGAATCAACAGTACTGCGCGGCGTAGCATCGGTCTACCATATTCCAG
>JBKJPJ010000045.1:0-6255 GCA_046595225.1 Saccharimonadales bacterium (SeqCode) | reverse complement strand
AACGGTAGCAAATAACTGAACCATTAAAGCCAGTAGCAGGAGTACCACACCTACGGTGCGCAAATAGGCTTCGCGGTGCATCCTTTTAGCATAAAAAGCTACCTGTTCTACCAGGCTGGGGTTGAAAGGCAAGTTACTAAGAAGTTTTTTAAACATATTTGTTAATTTTTTTGTTAGTTCTTTTACGGTCATGCTTATTTAACCATATATGTATGTGTTCACACAAGGGGAAATTAACAGTCCCTTAATAGTTGTAAAACAGGGGGTGGTGACCTATACTGTAGGTATAAGAAATCGTAAGACGGCCTAGCCGTAAAACAAGAGACTGAGGGTTAGTTACTAGTGGTTAAAACAAAAGGCTATAATGCCGAAGAAATTCAAGTTCTTGAGGGTCTAGAGCCGGTCCGTAAGCGGCCGGGCATGTACATTGGAGGTACTGGCTTAGAGGGTCTGCACCACTTGGTGTGGGAAATTATCGATAATGGTATTGATGAAGCATTAGCTGGCCACGCCACCCATGTCAGCGTAACGTTGCTGGCTGATGGCGGTGTAACGGTTATCGATAATGGCCGAGGTATCCCCGTCGATAAAATGGCTAAAACTGGCATTACCGCACTTGAAACGGTGCTAACGGTACTGCACGCTGGCGGCAAATTTGGCGGCGGCGGCTATAAAGTCTCTGGAGGTCTGCACGGTGTAGGCGTGAGCGTTGTAAACGCACTGTCTACCAAACTAGTGGCTACGGTAAAACGAGATGGAAAAGTGTATCAACAAGAATATCAACGGGGAGCACCGCAAACGTCCCTCAAGACAGTGGGCACCAGCAACACTACCGGAACAGAGATTACCTTCTACCCAGATGAAACTATCTTCGAATCCATTATCTTTAACTACGACACTATCCTCGACCGTTTGCGTCATGCTGCGTATCTAACCAAGGGCATCCACACTTCATTAGAAGATGAAAAGTCGGGTCGCCGGTATGGTTTCTACTTTGAAGGGGGCATTCAAAGTTACGTCAAACATCTCAATCACGGTAAAGATGTAGTTGATGACGACATTTTTTATGTTGATAAACCAGTAGATAACAGTGAAGTAGAGATCGCCTTGCAATATTCCGAAAGTTTCACGGAGACGGTCAAAGCCTTTGCCAACAATGTTTATAACCCCGATGGGGGCACTCATATGACGGGCTTTCGTACGGCACTGACCCGAGTTATAAACGAATATGCCCGCAAAAGCGGTCTCATTAAGGAAAAAGAAGAAAATCTCACGGGCGAAGACACCCGCGAGGGTCTGACCGCTGTTATTTTAGTTAAATTACCCGATCCGCAGTTTGAGGGACAGACTAAGAACAAACTTGGTAACCCGGAAGTTCAGGGCTATGTAACACAAGTGATGAATGAATACCTTTCTTATTATTTAGAAGAACATCCCAGTGTGGCCCGTAAAATTGTTGGCAAAGCGCTCCTTTCGGCTCGTGCTCGTAAAGCGGCCCGCGCAGCTCGCGACAACATCATCCGAAAAGGTGCTCTAGAAGGCTCCGGTTTGCCCGGAAAATTAGCTGACTGTTCGTCTAAAGATCCCAGTAATTCTGAGCTTTATATAGTAGAGGGTGACTCTGCCGGCGGTTCCGCAAAAGGTGGTCGTGATAGTAAGACTCAGGCCATTCTTCCGTTAAGAGGTAAGGTGTTAAACGTCGAACGAGCCCGGCTCGATAAAATGCTGGCTAACAACGAAATCGTGACCCTAATTAAAGCCCTCGGGGTTGGTATCGAAGAGCAGTTTAATATGGATGGCCTTCGTTACCATCGAATTATCATTATGACCGATGCCGACGTTGATGGCGCTCACATTAGCACGCTGTTACTGACCTTCTTCTTCCGTCACATGCACGATATCATCGAGCGCGGGCACCTCTACTTAGCAAAACCTCCGCTGTATCTGTTAAAAACGGGTGCTAACAAGCGCCAATATGCTTATTCCGATGAAGAGCGCGACAAAATTATCGATACGTTGATAACTGACCGCAAAGACCGCGGCACGGCAGTAAATTCAGGTGATGATCGGAAAAAACAGGCCGGTTTATCTGACATCCAACGCTATAAAGGGTTGGGTGAAATGGATGCTGAACAGCTATGGGACACCACTATGAATCCAGAAAATCGGGTGCTTATACAGGTTCGCATCGCTGATGCTGAAAAGGCCGATGCCATCTTCAATAAACTGATGGGAACAGAGGTAGATCTGCGTAAAAACTTTATTCAGACGCATGCTAAGTTCGTAAAGGATCTGGACGTTTAACATGGACGAAAATTCAAACAATACTTCAAATCCTATGCCCGACAGCACGCCTAACGACGACGTTATAGAAAACGCTGTTAATGAAAGTAAATTTAATGAAGACGGCGTTAAAGATAGTGGTCAAGTTACCAGTAACCCAAACAATGTTTTCGATAACGTAGAGACTATTAGCAGCGATCATTCCCGTACCGTAGAACTTCGCACCGTCGAAGACGTCATGGAGAACAGTTACTTAACCTATTCAATGAGTGTGATTGTGGCCCGTGCCTTACCGGACGTGCGTGACGGCCTTAAGCCAGTGCATCGCCGCATTCTGTATGCCATGGACAAAAACGGTTGGCGACCAGGCACTAAATTCGTTAAAAGTGCTCGTATTACCGGTGACGTCATGGGTAAATACCACCCTCACGGTAACGTAGCCATTTATGATGCCATGGTACGGTTGGCTCAAGACTGGTCTCCTCGTTATTTGTTGGTTAATGGACAGGGTAACTTCGGTAGCATGGACGGAGATCCACCGGCTGCCGAGCGGTATACCGAAGCCCGGATGGCCAAAGCCGGCCAAGCACTGCTCGAAGACATCGACAAAGAAACCGTTCCGTTCCGCGACAACTACGATGGCAGTGAACAAGAACCGGAAGTTCTGCCCGGTAAATTACCCAACTTACTCCTGAATGGCCAGGTGGGGATTGCTGTTGGTATGGCTACCAACATTCCGCCGCACAACATCACCGAAATTCTGAAGGCCATCATTACCCTTATAGACAACCCTGAAGCTACCCTCGATGATCTGTTAGAGCATGTTAAGGGGCCCGACTTTCCGACGGGTGGTATCGTCTATGGCCAGGAGTCTATTCGCACCGCTTTCGCCACTGGTCGTGGCGGTGTCATTGTGCGCGGTGTGGCTAGTATCGAAGAGAATAAAAAAGGCAAGCACCAGATTATTATCACCGAAATTCCGTATGCCGTTAACAAAGCTACACTTATAGAAAAGATTGCCGACTTAGTAAAAGAGAAGAAAATAGCCGGCATTAGTGATCTACGCGACGAAAGTGCCCGCGGCAATGTGCGGATGGTCATAGACCTTAAAAAAGATGCCTACCCTAAGAAAATCCTCAACCAGCTGTACAAATTAACCCCATTGCAGACCAGTATTCATTATAATATGTTGGCCCTTATTGATGGTATCCAACCCCGGGTTCTGGGACTGCAAGACATCTTGCAGGAGTACATTAAACACCGTCAGGTAGTGGTCCGCCGCCGTACCGAATACGAACTTCGTAAGGCTAAAGACCGGGCCCACGTCTTAGAAGGCCTTACCATTGCGCTAGACCACATAGACGAGGTTATAAAGACCATCCGGGCCTCCCAAACCTCCGAAGAAGCCCAGGCAAACCTAATTAAGCAGTTTAAGCTCAGTGAAATTCAGGCCAGAGCCATCTTGGCCATGCAGCTACGTACTTTAGCAGGGCTGGAACGGAAACGAATTGAAGATGAGTTAGCCGAATTGCTTAAAATTATTGCTGGCCTAGAAAAAATTCTGGCCGACGAAAAAGAAATTCTGAACATCATTCGCGCCGAATTATTGGAACTCGAAAAGCAGTTTGGGGACGACCGCCGCACCAAGATTATTCCACAAGAACTCAACAAAATGAGTGATGAAGATTTGATTCCGGACGAACAAGTTGCTGTAACGCTTACATCAGCAAATTATATAAAACGAAGTCCGCTGGGCGATTACAAACGTCAAGGCCGCGGCGGCAAAGGCCGCAGAGGCATGACAACCCGCGAAGAAGACGTAATTGAGCATGTTGTAAATGCCTCAACACACGACTATTTACTCTTCTTTACCAACAGGGGCCGAGTATTTAGGCTAAAAACCTACGAAGTTCCGGCCGTCGGGCTCAATGCTAAGGGCGTGGCGCTGGTTAACCTATTACAGCTCCAACCAGAGGAGACCGTAAGTTCTATTATTAATATTTCCAAAGGTGACAAACAGGGACACCTATTCATGTGTACTGTACGTGGTGTTGTTAAGAAGACACTGTTTGAGCAGTACAAAAACGTGCGGGCAACCGGCCTGATTGCCATTAATTTGGATGACGGCGACGAGCTGCGTTGGACAACGATGACTACCGGAACCGACGAAATAGTAATCTCAACTTCACTTGGCCAAGCCATCCGTTTCCAGGAAAAAGACGTCCGAGCTATGGGCCGCGTATCGCGCGGCGTCCGTGGTATTCGCTTGCGAGCCGGTGACCAAGTTATCGGCATGGATACCGTCAAACCCGCTTCCTCAATCTTTGTAATAAGTAAGTTCGGTTACGGCAAACGCACCAAGATCGACCAATTTACCCCGCATGCCCGTGGTGGTGTAGGAATCCGCTCAGCCGTCGTAAACACCAAGACCGGAAATCTCATCGGAGTGAAGACTTTGTCCGAAGACGACAGCCAAGAGGTGATCATAATCTCTGCTAATGGCCAAACTATTCGTTTAGGGGTGAAGGGTATCTCGGCTCTCGGCCGGGCCACCCAGGGCGTGCGCATCATGCGCTTGAATGGCAAAGATGAAGTCGTATCCCTAGCCTTAGTCGACAAAAGTGAAGAACCTGATGAAGACGAATTGGAAGATACTGGGCCCGCAGAGGCTGCCCCCGAAACAACTGCCAAACCAAAAGCACTCAAAAAATAGCACACCACTAAGTTGACAAAAACCGAATATAATGCTAATGTTATATCTGTTATATAAAAACAAATATGTCAGAACAACAGCCCCGAATCCCAGAAATAGACTTAGATCAATTTGGACCCCAAGATGTCCAGGTTGTTGATGAGAGTTATATTGGTTTGGATCCCGACATTAAACCTGAAACAGCTTTGTGGGTCCACAGATACGATAGCGTTCAAAGACTTAGAGAACTGAATGCACCAGCTAAAATACTGCGTGACTCGGAAGCTCTATTCAGTAAAGAAAAGCTTTTAAAGGCGGGTAATGAGGTACTAGGTAATCCGCAAGCAGCACATGCATTTAATAACTTGATTACAACGTATGCCCATGAAACGGGGCAACTTGAGGAAATTGTTGATGCTCTCAAACCTAGTTTTAGCGATGCCAATAAACGCTTATTAGTCGCAATTCTTGGTGATTCTCCTTACAGACAAGGTGATACATATGGATTTAGTAACATACTATTAGACAAATCAGCTCCCCAGAAAGATCGTATACATCTTGTAGCACTTCACTCCGAAGCTCTAAAGGCTGCCGAGTCTCAACTTCAAGAGCAATTACCTAAACTTATGGAAAGTTTTGATCAACGCCTTCAGACAGTTGTTGCTAGAGGAATTTTGCCCGAATCTGCTTTACCTGACAAAACTTCTGAATCATCACGGGCTCTAAGAATCAAAAACGTGTCAGTTTTAGCGAGCGATGCCGTTACTAATAGCTTTAATGAAAAAGGCGGTCATTACGAACCTAGTAATAATGTAATTCAACTTGATGCCAGCGACATACTTGAGGGTAGGCCCTGGGCTGAAAAGGTTTATACACACGAGATGATGCATGTACACTCTGGTGTTACGGTAAGACTTGATAGGCAACCACTAATGACTGAAGAAGATTTTGATCCAGACGAATTTGAGCCCTGGATGGCAGATCCGACTCCTGAAACTCATGTAAGTGGTGATTATTGGAATAACCCAAATGATGCAAATGCTATTCTGGTCGCCCCCCGGGTTGGATTAAGCCACGGTCAGAACTTCTTTAATGAAGCATTCACAGAATGGGCAACTCAACAATTACTCGGTAATGAATATGATCAAGCAGAACTTTGGACGCGTTTCATACATGGTGAAAGTGAAAAAGATCTAACTACGGATTTTCAAGGGACTTATATAGCTGAGCGAGCTATGCTGGCAGGATTAGCTGTTCATGGAATAGATATGTTAACTATT
>JBKJPJ010000034.1:0-5635 GCA_046595225.1 Saccharimonadales bacterium (SeqCode) | reverse complement strand
ACAACCTAAAACTCCAAACCCGGCTTCAGGCCGGCGACCAGCTGGTGGTAAACCAGCACCCCGACAACCTAGGCAACCTAATGGCATAACCGGATCGGTTAAATCCAGCCGGGGTGCGGCAATTCGCGCCCAAAAGCGCAGTTCAGAAATGGCCCAAAAAATGGTCAATGAATACGCCAATGCCGAAAATAAGAAGATGCAACCGCGGGCTAACACCATTATCGATGACTTCAATAAACTCAAGCTTACATTTTTGGGTGGCTTGGATGACGTCGGCGAAAAGAACTGCATGGTTCTTGAATACCAAAATGATGCAATCATTCTAGACTGCGGCAACAACCTGGGTGTTGACTTACCCGGTATAAACTACGAGATTGCTGACCCCAGTTATCTTGAAACTATTAAACATAAAATCAAGGGTTACGTAATAACCCATGGACACCTGGATCACATTGGTGGCTTAAAGCACATTGTACCGATGTTTCCAGCGCCTATTTACGGAACCGGCTTTTCCCTCGGAATTGTCGAAAAGAGCTTCGAAGATGTCCCGGCCGGCTCCAACCATTTCAAACCTAAAATGATGGTGATGAGTATGGATAACCATGAACGGCTGATGATTGGCGTCTTCACTATAGAATTGATCCGTGTTACCCATGCCATTCCTGAGGCATCGGCTATAGCAATTGATACACCGGTCGGAAGAATCATTAACACCGGAGATTTTCGTTTAGACCCCGAACCGTTAGATCAACGTCCGACCGACACAGACCGCTTAAAACAGCTCGGTAAAGAGGGCGTTCTGTTGTTAATGAGTGATAGCAGTTATGCCGATGTAGAAGGCCGGACTCCCACCGAACACACCTTGCAACAGTCATTCTATGACGTTGTACACCAATCCCAAGGACGGATCTTTTGCGCCGTATTTTCCAGTAATATGAATCGGATTCAAATGATCATTAACGCTGCTGTAGAAGCTGGCCGTAAAGTGGCTTTAGACGGCCGCAGCATGATGAGTTACGCCGAGATTGCGGTGCGCCAAGGTATTTTAAAAGTACCGAAGGGTACTATTATTGCTATGCGCGACGTCGCCGGCGTACCGGATGACAAGCTCCTCGTTATGTGCACCGGTGGCCAAGGTGAGCCCAACGCTGCCTTGCAACGTATGAGCGAAGGCACACATAACCACATTAAGCTGAAGCCCGGTGACACGGTAGTCATTAGTTCATCGCCAATCCCCGGGAACGAGGTTCGTTACGACATGATTGGCAACAGCTTGGCTAAGATGGGACTACATTTATTCCGTCATCCGACACACGAACTGGATGGCTGTGGGCCCTTACACGTATCCGGTCACGCCAAGCGTGATGAAATGCGCGAGATGCTTGACTTGGTTAAGCCGAAGTTCTTCATACCGGTACACGGCGGCTTTTTGCGGCGCAAATTTCATGGCGAATTAGCAATTGAACAGGGATGGAAACGTGAAAACGTAGTTTTAGGAAACAACGGCGATAGCTATTTGCTTTCTGCCGATAAAATTGAAGATGCTGGCCAGGTTCCCCACGGTAGTTTACTGGTGGATCAAACTGGCGCTTTGGTAAGCAATGTGGTAGTTAAAGACCGGGTCATGCTAGCCGAAGAAGGTCTGGTGGCGGTGATTTTAACGATAGACAAGAAGTCTGGACAACTCGTTACCAGCCCAGACATTATTAGCCGTGGGTTCATTTACATGCGTGATAGCGAAGAGTTAATGAACACCTTCCGTACCGAACTGCGCCGGGCAGTCGGACAACGTTACAAGCGCATTGACTTAGACCGCTTCAAGGCGGAACTCAAAGATCATGTCACGCACTTTTTGTTTGAACATACCCAGCGCAGCCCGATTGTCATTCCGGTAGTTAATGTAGTGAGTGGTGGCCGTCCTAACGACAAGTCAAAATCACCAAGCACCCCGACGGATAGTCAAGCCCCAGCTCCCACTAGCGCCGAAGAAGAAGCAGCTTCCCAGCAACAACGATTCCAAGAAATGCGGGCCCGGCTATTGGGGCAGGAAACTACCAAATAGATTGACGCCGCGCCAAGTGTCTGGTATAAATTTAGATACTATTACAAAAATAAATGTAAGGACATAATCATGAATCCTAATGATCCAACTCCAGCCAACGATCCCAGTGCACCGGCTCAAGACGCGCCAGCAACTGACGGTGTATTTACACCATCAGAAAGTCAATCAACAGAGAGCCAATCTTCAGAAAGCCAATCTGACGATCAATCAACTGAGCCCTCACAGGATCAAACTGATCAAACTGCCCAAGGTGGTGATGCGCCTGTTTTTGAAGCACCAGCTGAAGATTCAACACCTCTTGCTGACCCAGCCCCAGGTTTACCTGAAGAGCCTGCCGCACCAGCAGACGAAGAGCAAACTCCTCCAGCCCCAGCCGTCTAAGTAGGCAATGGGTACGGAAAGCACCGGCTACAGCATTGACAAATGTTGTAGTTTTTGCTATAGTTGGTTTATGTGAAAACTCCACATTTTGCTCAAATGGTTTGCATTCTCCTTGCACATCCGTTTAGAGCAACCGCTTAAACAATCGAACATAAAACAGGGTATAATTACGTAAGGTATATGGTAAAAAAGAAAAAACACTCCAGAAAAAAGTCGTCTAAGAAAGCGCTTCAAGAAGTAAAGGCTCCTTCAGTATTTTGGCCGGTAGCAGGGGCTATATTAATGATAGTACTAGCCGGCTTTTTATTGTTAGGTGGCTTTGGTACTGGTGGCGCGCTACCCAAAAGTATATTTAATGGAGTCTACTGGGCATTAGGATGGACAGCCTACTTAACTCCAATTGCATTAGTATTTTGGGGGGTATATAAATTCCGCAGTGAAGACCATCAGATTCCCCTCGTTAAAGTATCTAGTATGTTGGCATTTTTGATTTTAGCGGCTGGCTGGGTATCAGTTGCATTCGGCGAAACGGGTGCAATAAAAGGAAGTATTACTGGAGCCCAAGGTGGAAGCATCGGTAACTTGGTGGGCGGAATGGTTTTACAGGCCTTAGATAAATTTCCGGCTAGCATACTGTTCTTCATTCTGGCTTTATTGGCTGCTTTTTGGGCATTTGAAATTTCGCCGCAGGCTATCCTTAAACCTTTAGCGTTACTGAAATCTCGCCCAGACGATGACACCGACCTCGCCGCACTCAAAGCCACAGCCCCTGATTCTAGCTTTAAATTGAATGAAGGCGTACCTATTGAACACCACGGCGCCAAAGGAGCCCGCTTGGGAAGCTTTCGTAACAGTGCTCAAAAATTGTCCCCCGTTGAAGCTCACGAAGCGTTAACAACGGCCAGCGACCCCGACTGGAAATTCCCCGGGATGGATCTTTTAGTGCAAAAGCAGGACAAAGCCGACCCCGGTGATGTTGAAGGAAACGCAAATATTATTAAAGAAACCTTAGAGAATTTTAATATTCACGTAGAGATGGATGGGGCAAACGTCGGTCCCCGAGTGACGCAATACACACTGGCGCCGCCAGCAGGGGTTAAACTCACCAAAATAACCGCTCTCGATAATAATTTAGCACTCGATTTAGCGGCCCATTCTATACGTATCGAAGCGCCAATTCCCGGTAAACGCTTGGTTGGCGTGGAGGTACCTAACTTGAAACCGGCGATGGTCAGGATAAGTTCGGTTATGCAGTCACAAGATTGGCAAAGTATCACCGGGCCCTTGGGATTTGCTATTGGCAAAGATATTTCTGGTGCGGCAGTAGTTGGCGATCTGGCCAAAATGCCCCACTTACTGGTAGCTGGACAGACCGGCTCAGGTAAGTCGGTGATGATTAATACTATTTTAACGAGTTTACTGTACCGCAATAGCCCGGCCGATCTTAAACTGATTCTGGTTGACCCCAAGCAGGTGGAACTTAAGCCCTACGATGACATTCCTCATTTGCTCACACCAGTTATTACGGAGCCCGAAAAGTGTATTAGCGCCCTTAAATGGACGGTCGCCGAAATGGAACGCCGCTATAAAGCGCTCAGCGAAGTACACCGTCGCAACATTGTAGAATACAATAATCTCAAAAAAGAAGAGGGCATGCCCTACATTGTGATTGTTATAGATGAGTTAGCCGACTTGATGATGATGGCCGCCCGTGACGTTGAAGCCTTGATAGTGCGCATTGCTCAAAAAGCCCGCGCCGTGGGCATTCATTTAGTGCTTGCTACCCAAAGACCGAGCGTGGACGTTATAACAGGATTAATAAAGGCTAACGTTCCGGCCCGGATTGCCTTTACCACGGCCAGCCAGGTAGATTCCCGTACAATTATTGACCAAGTAGGTTCCGAAAAGCTATTAGGGCAGGGTGACATGCTGCTGCTGACTTCTGAGATGCCTAAGCCAAAGCGGGTCCAGGGCGCTCTAATATCCGACAACGAAACACTTAAAGTGACTGACTTTATTCGTATGCAACGGCCTCCCCAATATGATGATGAAATTATCAGCCAGCCAGTGCAACTGAGTAATGGGCGGGGCAGTACCGCCGCAGACATAGATGCCGGCGACGAGCCTATCTATCAAGATGCGGTACAAGTAGTGGTGGATGCCGGTAAAGCCAGTACCAGCTTGCTGCAGCGCCGATTACGAATTGGTTACGGCAAAGCCGCCCGTTTAATTGAAACAATGGAAGAACAGGGCATTGTCGGGCCGGCAGATGGCTCTAGGCCGCGCGAGGTGCTAATCAACTCCGCTAGCGAAGTTTTTGGCCGGACAGACACTGCTGAGCCGGCTGACGTATATGACGAAATTCCCGTTGACGAATAAGCTACCCGCAATAAACTCTACCAGCAGTTGGAACCTACTGCGGGTCTTTGCAGTAGTGCTGGTATTTGGGAGCATGGGGGGGTTTATCTTCGGTCTTCCTTTGCCGCAGCAACCTATGTTAGTTCGGGGGTGGTAACTGACCAAGCTGGCAAGCCCCGGTCCGGTGTTGTGATTACCGATTGCCGAGAGAACACACGAGTTACTAATGCCTCAGGCTATTTTCAGTTTAGCTACGGTTCCTTTGATCAGTACTGTATAAAAATCCGGTCGCTTCCAGCTTACACAAGCCGGCCGGTTGCTACTAAACGTCGTCCCGATTCAACTTCTAATGTTAGTTATGAGTGGCAGGTAGCTGGCGCATATTGCTATCACAACACCACCTATTGTGGACCAAATGGCTTGTCTATAAAGAGTGATATTCGAACCACAACCGATGATTTGAGCCCCGAGAATGTTTTCAATTTTTCTGTAACCTATTCACCTCCTGCTCCTCCCGGAGGCGGGGGTGGAGGCACCGGCGGCGGGAGTACTGGTGGGGGAAGCACAGGAGGCGGCACCGTGGTGAGGCGTCCTACGGGAAGTTCGGGTGCACCAGTGTCACCAGAAAACCTGGCCGATACTACAGCTCCTTCAACTCCTGGTGATCTTTCGGCCATAGGAGATGATCAAACAAAAACAGTAAAGTTGAGTTGGTCGGCTTCAATCGATAACACGGCTGTTAAGGGGTATACCTTGGAGCGTTCTACCGATCAGCAAACGTGGAGTAGTGTTGCCGACACGGTATCCGATACTAATTTCGAAGATAATACCGTA
>JBKJPJ010000031.1:0-3866 GCA_046595225.1 Saccharimonadales bacterium (SeqCode) | reverse complement strand
TCTGTAGCGGTTGTACTGCTGGCCTCGGGTGGGGTTTGTGGTGTTGCGCCTGCCGGTGTAACCTCCGCCCCATAGGTAGTTGAAACAAAATCGTTGATTTGTTTGTCGATAGCCTCTTCTTCTGAAGCAGTTGTCTGCGTCAAGTCTGTATCGGATGTGCTGCTCGGAGGGTCTACTGCTGGTGCGGGTGGGGTTAATGGTTGTGCAGGAGGTACGTAGGTTTCTGCTGCTGGAGGAGTAGTAACAGGTGCGGGGACAGAAATAGGTGCGGGTGGAGATACGGATACGGGTGTCGGTGCAGGAGGCGTTGAAATAGAAGGTGGTACGGCATCAGTTGGGCCTCCGTCTAAAATCTCTCGGGCCACTTTGGCCACGTCTTCAAGAGTGACCTGGGATTTAACTAAATAGCGGTCGGCCCCCAGTTTTTCGGCCCGGGCTTTGTCTTCAGCCTGAGACAGTGCCGTCATCATAATAATCTTGGTGTTTTTTGTCTCTGGGGTGCTACGGAGGATGTCGAGCATATCGAAACCACTGATTTTTGGCATCATGACGCCCGCAATAATCAGATCGGGCTTTTCTTTGACGGCCAGAGCCAAGGCTTCTTCTCCGTCTTTGGCAGAAACAATTTCATAACCCTCGGCGAGCAACCGTGCTTCATAAATCTCACGGAGATTATTATCGTCTTCGACCAGCATTATTTTAGACATTGTAGTGTTTCCTTGGATGTTAGCGTGTCATAGTGCTTATGTTAGGGGTATTGTACCATGGATATTTAGGTCTGTGTCAGAGAAGTTATAGGGGCCAGTTCACCACTTTTGTCGGCTGTTTGTAGGTCTGCGGCTTTTTGGCTACTGAGGCGCGGTATATTTATATAAAAAGTACTTCCCTTACCGAGCTCACTCTCTACCCAGATTCTTCCACTGTAGAGTTCAATAATTTTGCGGCAAATGAACAAGCCAAGCCCGGTGCCGCCGATGGTCCGGGTAGCTGAACTATCGACACGATAAAATTTTTGAAATAAGTGCGGAATATCTTCTGGTGGAATCCCTGGTCCGGTATCCTCCACATATATTTGTACTACTTGGTCATTCCCGGTAAGGCCAATAGCAATCTTACCGTTATCGGTGTATTTAACCGCATTATCAAACAAGTTGGTAATCACTTCCCGTAATCGGTCGCCATCAGCATACGAGTAATACAGCGGTTGGATTATTTTACTGCCGGCAACGGCACTGCTACCTGTTTCGGTGGTACCTAATACGAATTCAGTTCGTAGACCTTTCTTATCGGCAGCAAATTTTAAGCTATCGGTTATCTGCTCTAATAAGGCTCCCATTTCAATAACGGCAGGGTGATTTGCTAAGCGGCCATCCTCTGCCTTGGCGCTGGTTAATAAATCTTGAAACAGTTTGCCTAGATGCTGCGTTGAGGAATGAGCTTTTTCAAGATAACTTCGCGCTTTGGTATCGACATTTGCGACTTTGGGGTTTAAAGCTAAAGCTAAGTACCCTTCTATAGCAGCAACAGGGGTCCGCATCTCGTGGCTGGCGGTACTAATGAACTCTGCTCTTTGGTGTTCTTCCTGACGTTCCTGGCTGACATCCCTGAATACAACAACTACGCCCGTTAATTCTTTATTAGCATTCAAAAGCGGCGATATACTGAGGTAAATGGGTATTTGTTTTTTAGAGTGAGTTTCTAAAACCGCAGTGTTATCGCGGACCAAACTACTGCTGGCTAACGCCTTGGCAATGGGGTCTTTGACTGCATCATAGGGCACGCCTTTGTTATCGAGTAAGGTAAATACTGCCGTATAATTTAAGCTTTCGGCGTCTTTTGCTTCCCACCCTGTTATATGTCCTGCCCCGGTATTAAAAACTTGGATAGTTTTATCGGCACCAACTACCACTACTCCATCCTCTATACTAGCCAGAATAATATCCGATTTTACTCTTTCGGAATGTACTTCTTGCCTTCCCTTACTAAGTAGCGTTTTGTCGAGACTACGGCTTTTCTTAAACTTTAGATATATGAATGGCAGCATTATGGCTATTGCAATACCCATGCCTGTTAAAATGTGCACTAAATGGATAGAAAACCCCAGGAAGTGCGCATGGGTATCGGTAGTCATTGCGGCGATTATTATAGATACATACATAAAATTCAGCAGTTAAAGCTTAAGCATATTATCGGGGTTTTAAACTCTTTTGACAACCAGTTACACGGCCGGTAGTCACACAGCTGGACGATTCGCCCCTGTTATGTTAGTATTCATCGGTTAAATGACCACCTACAACTTAGTATTTGGTCCCATCGTCTAACGGTTAGGACACCAGGTTTTCATCCTGGCAATAGGAGTTCGATTCTCCTTGGGATCACCATTTGAATATTTACATCAATTAAGTCGTTTTTATACTTGTAATCTGTTAGTTCTAAAAATTCAACTAAAATTACACTTGAATTGACGACTTACAATCAGCGTAATTTTGTATCTGAATTTTGAATTCGATTCCATTTGCCTAGCCAGACACATTTTATTCGTTAAGCTGATAATATTCAGCAGACCACTAGAGTCAAAACTTCTTAGAATGCTTTTTACAAACAGTACATGAGTCTATCTAATTGACTCAAGCTGTTGTGTAATGCCGTCTAAAATCAAATCCAGACCGTAATAGTACTCGTCCATGGTTCGATATCCCGACTTCACGACATGTTGAGTAATCAGCTCGCCAACATGTGGATACATAACGAATGGGAAGTGTTCCATTATATCTAGGCCCATCTGGGCAGATTGTTCTACTGTTTCAGTTGGCCTAAGCTGCTGTGCGAAACCAAAAGTATAGGCATCTAATAGTGAGAGCGTATGCGCCACCATATGTATTGAAAAACCTGCTCCCCGAAGGCACTTTACCGTAGCGTCAACGAGTTGCATAGATGCAATCCCCGGATTCTGACGTGATTCCATGAGTGGTGCCGCCCAGCGATGATTTGAGATGGCTTTTACTGCTGAAATAGCTCGCTGGCGTATAGCAATGGTCCAGTGGTCAGTCGATGTCGGTATTTCGATTTCAGCGTGCACACTGTCTACCATGCTGTCTATGAGCACCTCTTTGCTAGAGAAATGATGGTAAATCGCCATTGCCTCAACTCCAAACACACGTCCTAATTTACGCATACTCAGCGCCTCAATACCGCCTTCGTCGGCTATTTTCACGGCGGCAAGCACTATCCGCTCTTTATTGAGGGGAGCACGATTAGCTGATTCACGTTCCTTATCTTTGCTCATTAACATCTCTCACATTAAAGTTATACACATCATTATACAGAATCAGCTTTACACTGTAAAGTTTACGGTGTAAGGTTAAAGAATATTACATAATTTAGGAGTCCAGAATGAAGTCACATAGAAAAATTTCACTAACAGCGGGATTACTATACCTGCTCACGTTTGTCTCAATACCGACTCTAGCTATGTATGGCTCAGTTAAAGGCGCAAATTTCCTGGTAAACAGTAGCTCAGCTACAACTGCTGTGGTCAGTGGCATTTTAGAAATAATTGTTGCTCTAGCGGGAATTGGCACCGCTGTTGTTCTATTCCCTATGCTGAAAAAGCAGAATGAATCAGCTGCACTTGGGTTAGTCGCTGCTCGAATCCTTGAATCTGGCGCTATATTTATGAGCGTCGCATGCTTGTCTACGATAGTAGCAATGAAACACGCTGGTGTTGGTGCTGATGGCTTAGCTGCAAGCCACACACTCGTAGCACTTTACGATAGAATCTTTTTATTGAGTCAAAGCTTTATGCCTGCAATATGTGACTTAATACTTGGAATATTACTATTCAAGTCACGTCTTGTACCTAAAGG
>JBKJPJ010000083.1:0-3225 GCA_046595225.1 Saccharimonadales bacterium (SeqCode) | reverse complement strand
CGATGGTATCTTCATAGGTTCTGACGATGTAAAAGTTCTGGCCAACCTTCCCAGCAATTGTACCAACCAGTTGAGCACGGAGTTGATCCTTGCTGGGAAGGTTGGCCAGAACTTTTACATCGTCAGAACCTATGAAGATACCATCGGGAGTATAAGCTCCTACAAACTCTAAACTCGGTTGGGTTTTTGCAAATTTCGCGAGCACTTGCGCGGGAGCAACTTCGTCCTCGTTATTGAATGCGTACAGCAACATGCCCGTTAAGGCAGAAGTGTTGGCATCCTTAAAGGTGTCATCGGTACCGAGTGCTTTAATGACCAAACGGTTCTTGATTACCTTAACTGTAGTATTGCTATCACGAGCTTCCCTGCGGAGCGCTTGGAGCGCTTTGACGGGTGTACCTTCGTACTTAGCAACTACGGTAAGTTTGGATGAATCAAGGAGTTCGGCCAGCTCGGCGACGACTTCGTTTTTCTTGGTCTTCGTTAAAGCCATAGTTAATCCTTTATCTTACTTAATTGACCGTAGATGTTAATGAACCATGAGTACCTAAGAATTTTGAAATCGTACATATCATACATATCGTACATGTATAAAATGTGTAGGATCTCAATTGCCTCGGCGACTTTTTCAAAGCTTAGCTAATTTCTACAGGCCTAACTCGTCGCTGTCTTTGGTAAATCTAATGAATGATAACAGAGATGAATCGGTTGGTCAAGAGCTCCGTGTGTTGACAAGCTATCAGGTAAGGCGTACATTATATTTCCGTGAGTATATCTAACCAAATTATTAGCAAGACACGCCTAAGCCACCTCGGCCTAGTGCTTGTGATTGCCTAAATATACGGTTGGAATTCGAACTCACAAATAATCACAAATCATCGAAACCGAAATCCAACCACCAGGTTGGTTTTTTTATGGGATGCTCCCGGATGAGCGGCTAACCACTTAGCACTTCATCTGGAAGCACCGCTTCCAACCACCCGCAAGGGTTGGTATAACTCCAGGCTACCGCTTGGACGCACCTTAGGGGGAATAGATGGACGACGAGAGTACTATTCAGGATTTAGTTTTTGAATATGTAGAAAGTGGTCATTTCGACTGCGCGCGAGAACTGGTCCGTGGTTCGGAAGGACTTTCATCATCGGCAAAGTCACGACTTTTTGACCAAATTCGCACAGGCGAAATAACTACTACGTCGTAATTGTATATAGTACACATGTTTACGAAGTTCATTGGGCTGCGATTGCCACAGGGCTAAGGTTTGAGGCTTATGAGCTTCGCCGAAAAAGGGAATGTCCCTTGCCCCTTGATTGAGCCACAATTACGTTATCTACGTAACCTCAATCAAGGCCCATCGGCCACTCTGCTTCTATTCCCCCTACTTTACTTCTATCATGAAACTTTGAGCATCGTGAAACTTCGTAAAAAATCAGGAATTATGAAACTAATTTATTTTAGTTGTTTTAGTTTAAACTGCGTATATCGCTCGGCCGCGAGCCGGCTCAGTTCGGGGTCTTCGTCTTTATTCACAAATTTCATAGCCTCGGCCAGCATCGGGTGAACTTCGGCTAACTTCTCATACATCTGATATACCAGCTTTCGATAACCAGGGTGGCCCTGCGGCGCCGTACGTAATTCTATAAAATGAAATGCTTCACGGGCATTAATAGTCATCTTCCAGCGCATTTTATGACCGAGGAGTGTGGCATATTGTGCTTCCAGCAGATAGTGTTTTGCTTGCAATAAACTATGTAACTTTAAACTGACTTCAAAACATGCTTCAAACTCTTCGGTAAGGCCGGCTTCTTCGACGAGCTCAGGAATTTCAAAACCATAACGCGGTGTTAAGGTCTGCCATTCTAAGTCATCAACCATCCGGTGACGTTGCAAATCCCGAAATATTCCATAATCACAAAATAAATCCCAGCTGTAATGGGCTTTCTCGATGGCCCTCCCGGGCTTATGCCGCCGATTGAGCCGCTCGCCCATGTAGGCGCTAAAGATTTTTTCCTTACGTTTCATACTCCAGCCACCCACAACAGTTTGTATCTCTGATAAGGATTTACTGCTGTGTTCATATAACATGTCAGGCACCAGGTCTATCTCATTGCGCGGCCAATACGAAGTTAAATCTACTGCTTCCGTGGGTCGCTCGGTATGGCTTTCTTCTAGATATTTGTCTGCTAAATGTTTAATATTTTGGTGCGTTGTTGCACGGTAAGCGATTGTAGCACCGCCACGGTCGGGCTTATCGGCCCTCTCTAAGAACGTCGGTATAACTTGCCGGGCATGTTCCAAGAGTTTCTTACCGGTCTCTTGGGCTTCTGGTAAGCCATCTGCCATTAAATGCATTATTAAACTTTCTAGTGCTTGCCCAGATGCGTAAATGCCCACTGTCGCTTTTGTGGCTACGGGTAAAACAGGACGGATAGCATCGCAGGCTTGGGCTCTCGTGGCGCCTTTCCAGGCCATGTCTCGTTCTGTTTCAGGAACAGTAGACTTATGCTGGACGTAATCGGTGAGTTTATGCACCATGGCAGAGTACAGGTCAAAAATGGTGTCCATGGCTTTGTTGTACGACCGTGTTGTAGCAGTATCGAGGTAATCGGGCGTGTAATAACGGTATTTGCCGTGTTCATCCTTTTTGTCAAAATATATGTAGCGGGTCGATTGTTCCAGGTAGGCAGCCAGACGGCCCCATTCTAATTTCTTGGTTAATAAATTACTGGCTCCTTCAACAACTACATGTAGACCTACTAACTGTTGTACAGAGTCATCCCCATAGGCGGTAATGACACGTTTTAGCAACTGCTTATCTTTCTCTACCTTACCGGCAAATTCATCAAGCAGGGTAATGCGCATGTCATCACTCCGGCGGCTCAGGCGGGCCATTGCCGCCGCTACGGTGGTGGGGCTGAGATGTTCATTGAAAGCATAGACAGGATCGGTGGCACTGGTTACGGCTTTCTCTAAATATGCGGTGCCGGCATCGGTAACCATAAAGCCAGAATCGGTCTTTTGTACATACTCCACGGCTTCTGGGTGTTGCAGATCAGGAGATTTTGTTGATAAAGCAGTTTCTGGTGTGAGTTTTTCTTGAATAATCTCTTTCACCGATATTGGCTCGGTTACAACAGCCGCATGGTCGCCGCGCCGCGCCAATGTTTCGGAAACATGCTTCCAAACTTGTTTAAAAACCTGGTCTGCTGTTTCGGTAGCAAAAAC
>JBKJPJ010000090.1:0-2877 GCA_046595225.1 Saccharimonadales bacterium (SeqCode) | reverse complement strand
TAATTCCATAAGGGTGTTTAGAAGTGCGGCTATTCCACTTGTGGTTACAAAAGCTACTGAAAACCAAAATTTATCGCATGTGTTTAGTTCGTAGATAATGTTGCCAAGTATCTTTTTTCCTTCAACCTTGTCATTAACTAAAAACTGGGGAATATATTTCTTATTTGAAGGAAAGTTATGGTCAATGAACCCTGTTTGTTAAATTGCATCTAAATTTGACCCACCAAATGCATCGAATATTGACCCACCCTTACGTTGTTTATTCTACTTCTAAAGTTAATTTTTCGTCACTTGTTTTCCCCTCCTTTTTTGGTTTAGTTGCACTATGTCTAAATCGATAACTATCATTGCCTGTTTCTACAATGTGACAACGATGTGTAAGCCTATCGAGTAATGCTGTGGTGAGCTTCTGATCGCCAAATACCCCTGTCCATTCTGCAAATCCCAGGTTAGTCGTAATGACTACACTGGTTTGCTCATAGAGTTTACTCAGAAGATGGAACAGCAAGGCACCGCCAGCTTGGCTAAAGGGCAAATAGCCAAGCTCATCCAATACCACTATATCTGCATGTAATAGACGATTCGCGATTTGTCCATGTTTGCCATCCGCCTTCTCGATTTCTAAGGTATTCACCAAATCAATGGTGGAGAAGAATCGCACACGCTGCGCATGATGTTCAATCGCATGCAGACACAAAGCTGTAGCTAAGTGGGTTTTACCCGTACCAGGTCCGCCGATGAGTACAATGTTATGCGCATCCTTCACAAATTCGATACGGTACAATTGACGCACCAAGGCTTCATTAACATTACTTTGACCAAAGTCGAACCCAGCTAGATCGCGGTAAGTTGGGAATCGTGCCAGTCTGATTTGATATTGAACCGCACGGACTTCACGCTCAGCCACTTCTGCTTTGAGTAAACCATCTAGCACAGGCAACACTGCCAGGTAAGCAGGCGCGCCTTGCGACATCAGTTCGTCTGCTGCTTTAGCCATGCCATACAACTTGAGTAACTTTAAACTGGCTATCATCGCTTCATGCTGCATGGCCAATACTCCTTAAAGTGTCATAACGATTCACATTTGCTTGTGGCTCTTCGATTAAATTAAGCGCTTGTTGCACATCTGTTAAAGGAGGTGGTGCCTGATTGATTTGACCAATTAAACAGCCCAAGAGGTGCAGAATGTGCTGTTTAGAGGCAACGCCAGCTGCCAGTGCTTGTTCTACCGCTTGCAAGATCAGTGTTTGATCGTGATACAGCACAAGCGCTAGTATCTCAACCATCTCACGGTCGCCGCCACTTCGTTTACTTAGAATACCTTGTAATTGCAAAAAGGCACTTGGCAAGTCAACGAATGGCGCTCCATTTCTCAACGCACCAGGTTTGCGCTGTAATACTGAGAGATAGTGCCGCCAGTCGTAGACAGTTTGACATGCGCTATGTCTACGGTTGATGATGCGCGTATGCTCTGCAATGACTTGACCTTCTGCAACGAACACCAATTGGTGTGCATAAACGCGTAAGCTAATACGCCGATTAGCGAAGGATGCAGGCACACTATAGCGACAGCGTTCAAAGTTCACGAGACAGGTAGGAGATACGGGCTTGCTGTGTTCAACAAAGCCATCAAACCTGCGTGGCGTTGGCATAAGCTCAGACAGTTCTTGCGCCCATACTTCAGCCACAGACATACTCGGCAATTCAGGATGACGAATGTCATGCCATAAGTCGACACAACGTTCTTCTAACCATGCATTCAAAGCATCAAGACTGTCAAATCGTGGAGCAAGGTGCCACAGGCGATGCCGTGAATCCCGTACATTCTTCTCAATCTGGCCTTTCTCCCAGCCTGAAGCAGGGTTGCAGAACTCGGCTTCAAATAAAAAGTGACTGACCATGGCCGAGAAGCGTGCATTGACATCGCGCTGTTTGCCAGGACGCACTTTATGGACTGCGGTCCGCATGTTGTCGTAGATACCACGTCTGGGTACGCCACCTAATACCTCAAAGGCGTGGTTATGCGCATCAAATAGCATCTCATGCGTTTGCAACAAATATGCACGTAGGTAAAAAGCGCGGGAGTGGGAGAGTTTGAAGTGGGCTATTTGTAGTTTGACGCGTTCATTGGCAATCACCGCCCAGTCTTCACTCCAGTCAAACTGAAAGGCATCGCCAGGGCCAAAGACTAAAGGAATATAAGTCCCACGGCCTGCGGTACGTGCTAACTCCTGCTGCGCTTGGCGCCACTTCCTAGCGAACGCGGTGACGCGGTCATAGGAGCCGGTAAAGCCCAGTGAGGCCAAATCTGCGTGAAGTTGCTTGAGGCTGCGGCGTTGTTTGCGACTGCGACTAGCTTCTAATTTAAACCATTGGGTGAGCTTGAGCGCGTAAGGATCTATCACGCTAGGGCTTCGTCTTCTAGTGTAATGGGGTTCTACAACATCCCCGGCAAGATACTTCTTAACAGTATTTCTAGATAAGCCAGTACGTCTGGCTATCTCCCTGATGGGCATTTGATCGCGTAAATGCCAACGCCTGATTACACTTAATATCGCCACGTCGATCACTCCTATTCTCCTGCTCAGGTTGTGAGCAGATTAGTATCGCTACGTGGGTCAAATTTAGATGCATATTTCTAGGCTAGGTGGGTCAATATTCAATGCAATTTAACATCCTGTTAAATACGAGTAAGTTAACAGTTGGACAGAAAGTAAGTAAATTAGCGAATGATCATCCAGTTATTACTGTGCTAACTGCAGTAGCTATAATTGCCGGTTTAGTGGTTTTGGTAGCTAAGACTAAAAACTATTCTGATACTGACTCAGGACGCTACACGGAGTTTGATACTAACCATGAATTGGGTTAAGAAGGGTT
>JBKJPJ010000089.1:0-3519 GCA_046595225.1 Saccharimonadales bacterium (SeqCode) | reverse complement strand
GGCTGGTTTGGTGAAGGGTTCGAACAGTAGTGGGTAAAACCAGAGCCTCCGACTGATCGATAACAACATTTTTACCGAATGGCAGTAGCCGCTGCCTAAATGCCAACCGGGCCCGGTTATGAATATTGCCATTATTCACTAAACTGGCTGATGCTTCGAGCTTTCGACCCGTTGTGAGCCAGGGGACGTCTAAACTTTTAAGTTGGGATTGTTTAATCAATTTGCCGCTAACCTCTAGGTATATTAACGAAGCAACCCGATGGATCTCGGTAATATTAGAATTGTCAGCAACGGGGCTGGAGGTTGCAACAAGTGCAAAATAATGGCCGCCCGGTGCGGCATCGTTAGGCAACGCCAAGCTATAGGGCACGCTTTTTGTCTCCTGGCTACTTAAGGTTATTTTACTGTCAGTGAAACGAATCCAGCTGGCTTCTTTAGCGGTCACAAAATTGTAGTCATAGTCGGCGTTGACTACGCTAAATTTTTCAACACTCAAGCTGACCTCGAGGGGCTTAGGCGATTTGTTAGTTAGGGTTACACTGCCGGTACTGGCGGCTCCAGGTTGTTGCGAAGGGTATGAGCGGAGGGGTGAAATCTTCAAACCACTATTTTGCCCAGCCGGAACAGCCGCCGCATAGACAACCGTTAAGGCCGCACTCGCAGCCAGACAAATAATTAACCCAAGAGCAAAATAACGATAAACCTTCAAAATCTACTTTTTGGTTAACAGTACTTGGATATCGGTCACTACATTTATGTAGTGTTTAATGGCAAAGGCCCGGGCTTCTTCACTGCGATTTTGCCAAGCCGGGTCAATACTATAGCCATAGCTGAAATCAAAGTCGGCCGTAACGGGATAGTGTGTCAGTTTATTTGTTTTCAGCCACTCCTGGTTGTAATACAAAAATGAAGCCTCAGAAATTGCATGCGTATGTGTGGGGTCCTGCCAGGATCGCATCGAGCTGTAATAGGGGGCAATAACAGTACATTGGGCACCTTTTTTCATAACCCGGTGTAGTTCATTCATAAATTTAAAGGGGTCATGTAAATGCTCGAAGTAATTTGCCATATGTACTTCGCTAACAGAGTTGGCTTTAAAAGGCCAAGGATATTTCTCTAAGTTATGCACAATATCTACACTTGGCGTCTTAGCAATATCTACACCGGTGAACCCCTCACGCTTGTTGTCACCACATCCTAAATCGAGTCTCAAAAGTTTAGGAATTTTTTCAGCAGACGCACGACCCGACTTTTTAACGGGTTTTGTTATTTTCTTGATTCCGCTTTTTGTAGTGATTTTTTTAACCATTCGGGCTCCTTTTACCAGACAACGTCTGTGTTAATGTCGTAATGCCCCACCTTAACGCGCGTATCACAAGCAAATTTATAACCAACTGCGCCGGCTTTATCAAAAAAATGCAAGTCTTGGGTGATTACTTTAACACCGGCATTAGGCTGATAACTTTGTTCAGTTATAAACCATGGCTTTGGTATGCGCTCATCTTTGAACATATCCAGCTTCCACAAATTAAATCCCATACCTAATCCGTTGGCCTGTTGCAGGGTATCATTCAGCGGTTTTTGGGGAATATAGCTTTTTGGCATTACACTTGGATCGCCGTAAATCATCGGCTGACCATGCTCACCTTTTGTCCAATAGAGTCCACCAACTACATCAAACTTTTCCATGTCTTCATACAGTTTGAGTAAACCGTCTGGTGGAGGCATATTATCTTCTTCGATCGTCAAAATGTACTTCCACTGGCTCAAATCAGGATTTGCTAAAATCATCTCGATAAGTTGGTTGTAGGCCACGCCCACTTCCATACCGATTGCAAACAGCGGACCAATTACCTTTTGATTCATCGGGCGAATCATTCCCATCCAACTTTGTACTACCTTGGCAGGCACTACGCCACGCGTGGGACAAATAATAATCGTTGATAAATCTTGATATGTTTGCCCTTTCTCCAGACGGGCAATAGATAAATCTAAATCTTTATTGTGTTGGCCAGCATAATCCACCGTGGCAATTTGCGGTTGTATCATCCTTGGCTCCCTTAGCTTATGACGAATTTCATATATGGTATCACAGACAGGTTGGCTGACATGGCCGAAATAGCCAATGAACTTGGTAAGTTAGTCTGCCCTGCCGACGTAAATACACCATGACCAATCATCCAGTTAGCATTACCACCAACTATGCTTGCACCCGATGTATAACCCGACGAAAATGAACCGATTGGAGAGAGGCCACTAAGCGTATAAGCGTTTCCGTAATGAGACCGTAAAATCCCACTATTGAAACCAGCGGTGCTGGCTCTATCAAACAGACCTAACCAATATACTCCCGGACTCAAAACTGAACTTACTGGCATCTGCACCATCTTAAGGCCAGTATAGCCGCTAGAAAGGTTCACGCCCGCACTGGTAGTTGACCCGTAGCCATAGCTATTGGTGGCAGTGACCGTCGGTTGAGAAACTGTCATAGTGGAGTTGTTATAACTAACTTGGTAGCTCCATGAACCGGAAGTTATTTGCCCTAGAGTAGTACTATTAGTACCCGTGCCACGACTATATATTCCATAATTGTTGGTCCCACTCTGGCTGTAAACTGATGTACCCCCCGTGGTCAGGTTCATGCTTTGAATCATATTTATGTAACCTACTGCAGCATACTGATCCAATAAAAATGGAATAAAACTAGCCGAACCAGAGGTGTTAGTATTGGCGGACAGTATCGCCGTGCCTGTGTTGTGAATTGGATAGGGCTCAAAACTAGACATAGTGACTTGAGCTCCACCACCAGCACCTGCAGCAGATGCTGTGACCGTTGAACCAGTCAGACCCATTGTAATGTTGCCTGAGCCATTCGAGTTACCTGCCCACAAAATTGGCATGGTGCTATTAGCGGTCGAGTTAGTAAATTGGGCGGAGTTATAGCCATCGGCTCCACCACCAGCGGGTACCGAGATGACGATGGAGTTATTTGTGGCACCCACCGAGGCAATACCAGCACCCACAAAACTCATAGAACGAGCGTCCGCAGTGGCCGAAGAACTTTGAGTGGTATTGCTGACTGCATATAATCCAATGGACTGGTTGGTTTGAGCCGGCACACTTGGAACGGTGTAAGAAGCAGTCACCGCGCCACCGGCGCTGGAGCCAAATGATAATCCGTTAGCGTTACTAAAAATAACGTTACCGGTGCTGTAGGTAGTATTACTGACTTGGATGGACTGAATCCCCGGCTGCACTGATTGATTAAAGGCCGAGATTGTAATGGTTGCCGAAGAAGCATTAATGCTTTGACTCAGCGTTACATTATTACCACCAGCCAAGACGTACTGGAGCGCCGAGCCCGAAATGACACCGCTGGTACCAACTGTGTTACCCAGATTGCTCATACCAAAGGTATTAGAACCGGCAGCTCCTCCTCCACCTCCTGCGGAAATGGTTATGGCGTTGCCAGCCTGGGACAACGTTATGTTGTTGCCACCAGCAAACGTCACCGTTCCG
>JBKJPJ010000003.1:0-5993 GCA_046595225.1 Saccharimonadales bacterium (SeqCode) | reverse complement strand
GTTATTACTGCCATTGGTATTGCCGCTACTGTTGCTAGAACCAGTTGAAGCATGTTGGTTTGTTGTATTGCTGACATTCACCGCATTTGTATTGGTAAAATTGCTACCCGTACTATGACCAGTATTAATTTGATTATAGAACCATGGACCAGTATTGCTAATAGTCGCTGCAGAAGCTACTCCACCTAAACCCATTAAGGCTGTTGCCACCATAGTTACGCTCGCTGCCGCAGTTCGTATTGTTGTTTTAACTCTACCCATGATTAAAGTCTCCTCGTTAATTTTTAATTACCTACCTTAATAATATTACGACCAGTGTTCCCTTACTCTCCCGCTAATATGGCGTTGGACAATTAACTATATCTGCTTATGCTCATTGACTCTGTAAGCTATTTAACTGAATTAGTGTGAATAAAAATAATAAACACAAAAGATTGACTCAGCTTCTTTGCTTTTAGTGTGTAGCATCTTAACCGCATCAGTCGCTTGTATGGTTGTTTGGCTCACCTGGGACAAGCTTTCTTTTACCTCTTTTTTAGGCTGGGCAATATCTGGACTTTGAGGTGTATATTGACAAACCTGTGGCGGACTTGAAGAGAGCGAAAGGTTCTTGTTATACATGTCTAATTACTGTAGTATACTTATGTAGCGTAACGAAGCTTAGGGTAAAAAAGAATATAAGGCAAAATTATAAATATCCCATCTCATCTTAGCGGAGTATTGTTTAGCAAGGCTCATAAATTAGTCCGGATTCGAATTTATGGTGTGCTCGATAAATACAAACTGAATCCTACGTACTGGTCTATTCTTAATGCTACTAATCATTCAGAAGAAGGCATACGGCTCACCAATGTAGCAGCCTTATTAGAGGTAAAACCACCTATGGTTACTACTGAAGCTGCGGTGTTAATTAACAAAGGCCTCATAAGGAGAATACCCCACCATACGGATGGCCGGGCTAAGCTCCTAATTGTGACGCCAAAGGGCAAAAAGCTGGCTGCTCATATAGAACAGGAATTGAACGGAGAGATCCAGCAATTGGTACAGGGGTTAACGCAAGAAGAAATTGCTAACTTCCAAAAAGCCCTAGAAACTATTATTTCTAATTCCCAAAAAATTACTTGACAGCGCAATCTCTATAAATATTAATTAAGCTGGATAATAAACATACCCAGCTAAGCTCTAGCAATAGCTGAGCTTTTCGCCACTCAGCGGAAGTGGGGGATTAGTAATCCCATTAGAACTAGGATACCTAACAGACGACGGAAATAACTTTCGCCGTCTGTTATTTCTAGATAGGCCCACGTAAAAAGCGCTGCTCCACTAATAAATAGGATTCCAGATTTAACGTGCCCGTTTTGCAATAATTGTGCAAGCACCATACTTACGAACCACAAGATCAACGGTATATTGGGCGTTTGCCAAATAGCGAGATTGCCTTTCTTATCTTTCCAAAAATGCATAATTTTTCCCGTGGACGGACTGCTTAAACTAAACTCTCGACGAACGGCTGCCGATGGTAACCAATTTGGCGATGGCCATTGTTACCAGTCCCAATACTACCAATGCTACCAGTGATTCAAATTCAAACCGACTGACTCCATATTGCACCCTGTAATTGAAAAGCCCAAAGAATGGTGCCACAAACGGATAGCTAAGGTTATAGATGAGGCTGGCAAAGGCGTTGCCACGGTTAGCCCCCAACAGGGCAAGCAATATCCGCAAGGCAATGATTGCCATAATAAAACCGCCAATATAGTAAATAATTCGCTCCGCTACGGTCATGCCATATTCGCTTTGCTCAGTAGGGCCTACTGGCTCATCTGAAACATTTTGATCACTAACTTCTCGTACTTCTCTTACTATTCGCGCCATAATGTTGACTCCTTTTTTAAAGTTTTAATAATAGCTATATTCTACGGCTCGCTTGTACAAATATCTGTGAGAATTCGTACTAACCGTAAGAAAGTTCACATCTCTAATGATTATAGACTGCTACAGTTTAAATCAGGAAATATCATTAAGAATAGGTACAAAAAGTAAGGGAGTTTTATGATGTCTGGTTTAGAGCAAGCTTTTTATACAATGGCGATTATTTTCATGAGCTTAGTGTTTTTGATGATGATAGCGATAGTTATCGTAGCGTTTATTATTAAGTCTAAAATCAATAAGATCCAGCAATCTGTCGAAAATAAATTAGATAAGTTGCATGCCGTGTTGAGCCTGGCGGGAAAAGGTGGAGAACTATCGGCTTTGGCGGGGGCAGTGATAGCTAAAAAAGTCAGACGAGCCGTCACAAAAAACAGAAGTTAAGGATATATAGATCTAATTTTACCAACAATGGTCTGCGCTAATAGTGCCCGATTTTTGAATTAAGGTATTGCCAGACGTATCTTTTAAAACTGCATCAACAGTCATGCCCATAATTCCGCCGCTCATAATCGTAAGCGTAGCACTCGCTGGCAAATATTCAGAGCTGTCGCCTCCTTTAGCACTATTATGAACAGAAGTTGCCAGATTGAATCCTTCTGAACCGTTGGCGGTAATAATACAGCCATCAGCAGAGATGGTTAGTGAGGGAGTTAGAACGGTTGGAGTGGGTTTGGGTGCTACTGGTGCTGGCGAACTTATTATGGTTGGTTTGCGCGCAGAAGTTGCTGCCGGGGATGATGGTGCTGCTGTGTCGGTTACGGGTGCTGGGGTAGCCGGTGCAGTAGCAGCTGGTTTGGGTTTAGCCGTTAATTTAGCTGTATAACTGGCGTTACTGGCATTTGTTAAGGATTTATTAGCACTACCTTTGGCGTGCCACACAAACCATCCAGTGCCCGATATGAGCGTTATAAGAAATAAAAAAAGGGCTATTTCTAGAGTGGCAAAGCCATAATTGTTGGTTTTCATAGTTTGATTACTTTTTATCTTACGTTTATTTTTTGATTTGCCTAAGTACAAAGTAAAGTATACCACTCTGGCCCCAGCTTGACCATAAAAAGTATTTATGCTAATATATAGTCTATTGTTTTAAATGATCCGGGTTTAGTAAGCAGTCTGCTTAAAAAGTAATTACTCGATAGTCATTCTGGCAATTCGAGTAACCAACTAATAAAACCAAAGGATCATTTTTTAATGTCTTATTCATATCGTTCTAGTTCACCGGGTCGATCATCATCACGCGGACCCTCTAATAGTGGGTACCAAGGTAGGGGTCGTTCAGGATCGGGTTCACGCGGCGGATATAACCGTTCAGCCGGTTCAACATATATTGACCCCAGTCGGTTTATCAAAAAGGCTGAACCAACTGTTGAAAGCGATTACACTCCTAAACATAGTTTTAGTGATTTTGCTTTAAACCAGTTGCTCAGAACTAACTTAGCAGCCAAAGGATACACCGAACCATCACCTATTCAAGACCAAGCAATTCCATTTGCTCTAGAAGGTAAAGACGTCATCGGCATTGCTTCTACCGGAACCGGTAAAACAGCCGCCTTCGCCTTACCGCTCCTTGAAAAACTGATGACCGACCGCAATTCAGCAGCCTTAATAATTGCTCCTACCCGCGAACTGGCTCAGCAAATTGAACAGGAATGTTCTGACCTTGCCAAAAACAGTAACTTGCAGAGCGCTTTACTTATTGGTGGTTCTTCAATGGGCCGTCAGCTACGTGATTTGCGCTATAATCCACGGATTGTTTTTGGTACGCCTGGCCGGATTAAAGATCATATGAATCGCGGCACGCTTAAGTTACATCACTTTAATGTGGTTGTTCTTGACGAAGTCGACCGTATGCTTGATATGGGCTTTATAAATGACATGACCGAGATTCTAAGCAACACCAACGCGGTGCGGCAATGTTTGTTCTTCTCGGCAACTATGGACCCTCGGGTTCGCCGGCTTGTAGAGAACTTTACCCACGACCCAGTGGCCATCAGTTTGCAGACTACTACTGCTAGCAGTAACGTGAATCAAGACGTTGTGCGCTATAACGGTACGACCGACAAAATCACTAAACTACATGATCTTCTGCTCGAAAAAGCAGTAACTAAGGTTATTGTTTTTGACGAGACCCAACGTAATGTAGAGCGTTTGCATAAAGAGCTGGTAAGCAGAGGTTTTACTACCGAAGCTATTCATGGCGGCAAGTCGCAGGGACAACGCCAACGAGCCTTGGCCCGCTTTAAGCAGAATGAGGTTAATATATTGGTTGCTACCGATGTAGCTGCACGAGGGCTTGATGTTACCGATATTTCACATGTTGTGAACTATTCTATTCCTAAAGTATTTGACGATTACGTACACCGTGTTGGACGAGCCGGACGAGCCGGACGCACTGGGCACGCGCTAACGTTTATTGCGCATTAGAGGTACAATTAATACAAAGGCGTTTAATAAAAGGGGTTTTATGTCAAAAGATAGAGGAAGAAAAGAAGTAAAAAAACCAAAAAAGAGTAAGGAAGTTTAATCATGCCGACTCTTAAAAAACGTATTGATTTTAACCAGTCCGAAGAAGGCGTAGAAGTTAAAGGTATTCTAAAAGATATGGAATTAGACAAGCTGTACAACACGATCTCCAGTTACAGCGCTAATCAAGATCTTTACCCTAACAACCTCATTCCTTTTATAGACAAGCACATGGATTACTTACGCACTCACCCCAGCATCGATACCAAGCATTATATCTCGAACTTACGGTTGATGACCCGAATTCGTAAGTAATTCATCTCTGTTATTTAACTATTCAGCAACTTCTCAACTAAATGATTTAGACTGCTTTGGGTGGGCAGTAAATAGCGCATAATTATAAGGAGAATGGCATGAAAAAATTATCAATGATTGTGAGTGCCGTGGCTTCGGTTGGTTTAATTACTGTCTTGGGCACAACCTTGGTGTCGGCTCACAGCCGAACCAGTAACACGAACCTGGTGAATAAAATTGCGCAGAGGTTTAATCTTAAAACAGCCGATGTTCAAGCGGTCTTTGACCAAAATCACAAGGAGCGACAAGCTGTACATAAGAAGGATCAAAAAACACACCTCGATCAGGCTGTTAAAGATGGTAAATTAACTCAAGATCAGGAAAACAAACTTTTTTCTAAGCAGGCAGAGCTCATGGCTTTCCGTGACGGTCTTAAAGATAAGTCGGAAGACGAAAAGCATACCGCTATAAAGGCAAAATTAGACGAAACCAGGCAATGGCTAAAGGACAATAACATATCCGAAGAAGTGGTATACCGTATGGTGCTTACTGGCCAAGGTGGTCGTGAAGGTCATGGTATGCGGGATGATCCAGCACAGTAGTAACACCATCTTATTGACAAAATGCCTAAATAATGTATAATGATAGATGTTACTTCTAAAACTGACAAGAAGAAACAAACACTATAAAACATAAATAATAAGGGCACCAACAAATGAAATATGAATTATCGCCGAGTAGCGATAAGGCAATATTAAAAGTAGATTCCATCTTACAAGATTAAGATGGATGATAGCTTTTAAACAGTACCTTTAAACTAAAAGAGCTTCCCTGGTTTTCCGAAAGGATTTCCAAGGAAGCTCATTTTTTTGCGAGTGTTTCTTTTACTTAAGCACTATAGACTACCATGCAACATAGATCAAGCATTTTCGAGCCAAGCACGAAGTCATAGTTTACTAGTAGCGACCCCTGATATATGCTATAGTCACCCAGTTCCCGATAGGTACTGCTGGTTTTCACACTGTGGCGGTGTAGCTCAGATGGTTAGAGCGCAGGACTCATAAGCCTGAGGTCACTGGTTCAATTCCAGTCACCGCTACCAGGATGGATTTAACAGGTTAGGATTAGTTCCAAAACGAATCTCTTTTTTATTTATATCCAAATTTAGCCTTATAATAAAGCAAAATTGTAATAAGCCCCAGTTGTCTAGACACTCACGCATAAGCTAACCTAGGCTTCCAATAAGCATTAAAGTACTCAAGCGGTGGCAGGTTCTTGCAGCTGGAGTGGCGCCTAGTTATATT
>JBKJPJ010000088.1:0-3563 GCA_046595225.1 Saccharimonadales bacterium (SeqCode) | reverse complement strand
GCTTTACAGATACATTTAGACAGTTTAAACAAGGAAACGGCTTTTATACCTGGTGGAGCCACTTTGCCAACGCCCGGGCCCGTAATGTGGGCTGGCGTATTGATTATTTCTTGATTTCAGATAGTTTAAAACCGCAGCTTAAAGAGGCCGAAATCCACCTCGATCAGCTGGGGTCAGACCATTGTCCGATAAGTATTACACTCGACAGTTAAGAGAATCATAGATAAGCCACAATGGACAAATCTTACTGGCACAAGCAAACTGCACAAAAACCCTTGTTTCCTGATCTGTTATGGAGCCGTCCAGAGAACAAGTCACATGCTGGCAAACTGCTGATTATTGGCGGTAACCTGCACGGCTTTTCGGCTCCCGCCGAAGCCTACCGTGTTGCCCAAAAGGCTGGAGCGGGCAGCATACGGGTGTTACTCCCGGATAGCCTAAAGAAAACAGTCGGCAAGATGATTGAACATGGCGAATACGCCCCCAGTACGCCAAGTGGCAGTTTTGCCAAGCAATCACTGGCCGAGTTCTTAGAACACGCCGCCTGGGCCGACGGTATATTGTTGGCCGGAGATCTGGGACGCAATAGTGAGACAGCGGTACTTATCGAGTTGTTACTACAAAAGTTTACCGGACAGATGACTCTCGTCAAAGACGCTGTCGATTATGTAACTACCACCCCCGACACGCTACAGGTGAGGCCGCTATCCACATTAGTACTGACTATTGCCCAGCTCCAACGGTTGCTTACAGCACTAAAATGGCCTAAAGCCGTCACGTTCGATATGCCGCTGTTACAGCTAATTGATCTGTTACACGAGCTGACCACCGAGTATCCATTTTTTATTGTACTCAAACAAGAAGTATCTCTGTTAGTAGCTTGCAATGGCCAAGTAAGCACCACCAAGCTTACCGAGCGACAAGGTGGAGTAGAAGAAACTTGGCGCGTTGCTACCGCCGCTCAAGCAGCCGTCTGGTGGCTACAGAACCCCACAAAGCCATTTGAAGCGCTGACCACTGCTGTGGCTATTTAGATTTCTGAAGATTTCTGAAACCGAGCCGCTAACGACCAGGCTTTATTTCTTAAGCGAGGTATTCGTTGTTGAGCCAATACTCCCACACTAACGGCGGTGAGCCCGTCCTTTAGGGCGTCCGTTGTATTGCTAAACCGCTTAGCTACAGATACTCTCTGGTTATGAGCATCAGTTCGGGAGAGTCCCGCCGTAAATGCCCGTCCAACAGCCCGTATACCAATTTTTAAACCGGCTTTTGGGTGACCCAATAACGATTCGGCGATACTTTTATAAGGGGCGAAGGCAATTTCTTGCTGTTTTGCGAGGCGGTTTTTACCGGGCTGTTGCTTGGCTAATTGAATATCGCGCCACTCCATGCGTGCTAAGTCTAAAAAATCGAGTTTGGTTATATAACCACTGCGTCGTTTCTTGGCTATGGCTTCTCCGAATGCCTCCTTCGCTCGTGTGGCTGTAGTCTTTGACTCGGAAAGAGGAGAATCTCCGCTGTTGAGCAATACATTTGGGGGTGGCGGTGGCAAGGAATCGTCCCCTACGCCAAAGCGGACTGCTAGTTTTGCCATGCCCTTACTTAAGAATAATTGGCCGAAGGCTTTTTCTGCGCCTTCAGTAGGCCCTGGTGTTGCTATTATAGCTTTCATGACCCCATACATACCACGATTGGACTCGTCGCGTAATAAATCTTCAGTAACGAGCCATTCATTAGGGGTAGATAATGCGTCATTAGGCTGATTGATTGTTTCCATCACCTCAAGTGGATTTTCAAAGCCTAATGGTCCATTTTCTAATACTCGCTCGAAAACTTGCATAAACAACATTATACCATAAGAATGAAGACTTAGCTAGCATGACGTAATGACGGCGTGATTCATGGAAGTTTTTATGGTGGGCAAGGTGGGACTTGAACCCACATGATATTGCTATCACTGGATTTTGAGTCCAGCGCGTCTACCAATTCCGCCACTCGCCCGTGACACTCCGCTAATAACTGTTAGCAAAACAATTTACAAATATTACAGAGAGGAATCAGGTGTATTGTACTATAATTCACCTCAATTTACGTCTAATTGCTTTGGCTCTATCTATTATCACCAAAGCCAGACCCACAATAGCTACCCATTCACCTAGGTAGGTGTAGAGCGTCTTCTTGTGGTTGGTTGTTATTGGTACTTGTTTGCTAGATGTCGGCTGGGTCTGGGCTAATGTTTTACCATTATGGTCCAGTGCGAAGGCTGGCCAGTGGTTAGTGGATTGCAAGAAAGGCCGAGCGTTAGCCACGGCCATAAAGGTTGCCAGGCCCCTGTGTTGCCGAGTAAATAAACGAGAACCCTCAAATATCTCCAGCGAGGCTGAGTTAGTTAGCACTGTTGAACCCTTTTTTGTAAGCTGGCGGTAGTCCCGCGGAGTCATTATGCTAGAGCAGACCTCGCTGCCAACTACCAGGTTTTGGTCAATATAGAATGGTTGGATGGGTTTGTTGCCACGAATTACTTCGCGGCGCACCTGAAAGTCTGAATAAGTTGTTTTAGAGAACAGTCTCAAGGCAGTTTCTACCCCGTAGGAGAGATGTTCACCACCCGGTATCAGTCTATTTTTAGGCTGTCGCACTGTAACCCCTGCCTGGCTAGAACCAAACACTAAAACGTTGGTGTGGCCATTTGTAACTTGTGTTTGTTTAGAACCAACATAGTAAAAGGTACGTGCAAGGGTAGTCTGAGGCATAAATCGAGCATCTGATTTAGTCTGGCCAAAGTCGTCTAGGCCATACTCTGGCAGTACTATCAGCTTACTGTTTTGTGTATCGACCTGTACCTTCTTTTCCAAAGTTTCGGCTACAATAATAACGTTTTCGGTTGTACCGTTCGGTGCCCTATACAGCCACCAAGCAGATGCAGTAAAAAACAGCACAGCCACCCAGTAGAACCCGGCGTATTTCCTTACTTTTTTTAGCCACAGGCTGCTTATTCCAATAACCACTACAGCCGACAGTCCATAGTAACCCACAAAGCGACTCAAAAACTTCAGCGGCGTGAACATCATGAACGGCGTAAGTGAGCTAAACGGCAAAATATTATCTATACTCCCATTTCTACCCATCCATACAAACGCTACGAGCCATGCAGTAACAGCCTCGGCAACGGCCCAAACAGCCACTGCTTGCAGCAACCAAGTCCAATTAGGGTTATGGTGATAGGTTTTGCGCAAATACCTAATAGCTAGCGTAAATATTCCGGCAGATATTAATGTGATGAGCAAGAAGGCGAAAGTAATCGTTATGTATGCAACGGTCGTTTGGTCAGCCAATCGACCAACCGAGGCCAAAAACAGCCACGACCATAAAAGACCATTAACAACCCAGATCTTCAGAAATGCTCTTTTAAAATTTTTTGCCATTAGAACGAAATAGAAGTGATGGGCATAAACCAATTCAATGTTGGGTTTTGTTGTTGAGGTTGCTGGACAGAGCTTGCGCCATTTTCTGTGCGCGTAGCTTGTTGGCTTGTGCTTTGGTTTTAGTTTTAGGCATGATTG
>JBKJPJ010000081.1:0-4351 GCA_046595225.1 Saccharimonadales bacterium (SeqCode) | reverse complement strand
GACCGACCCCGACTATGGTGCGACAAAGGTCTACATTATCCGTTACATAGAAACTTACTTTGGGTCTCCCCAGGTCGATTAAAAGCTACATTAAGATGAGGTGGGACAATGCCCGATATAGTATCTGCTACTGAGCGTAAACCCGAAGATGTCACTATCGAGGCCGAAGAAGTATTCAGCCGGACACATAGTGACGGTAAGGAGTTCTCAGGCACACTTGAACAGGCAAGACAGGTCTGTCCTGCATTAGGTCGTATGACGGTAGAAAATGCCCACGCAACCTTGCAAGAGGAAGATCTTGCTGCCCGAGTCGCCCAGAGAGGCAGGGAAAAAAGACTAGCTGAAACCGATAACGCAAATGAGCACAAAGCGCATTCAGCTAAACCTGTTATTGTAGAGAAAGATACCGCAAAACTGGAAGTTAAGCAGATAGGGCATGACGATTATAGCAGAAGTGTTACAGAAGCCATATTAATAGATACACAACAAGAACAAGTGTTTGAAGCTGTGCATCAGGCTGAAGTTTCAACCCAGACACCCGCTCCTGAGGCACATGATTTGCTTTTGCAACAAGCTGAGGCTGCAAGGATATCGCAAATTACAAATGAGATTCACGACGATACAGTGAACATCGTCGATAATGAAGATTTAAAAGTTTCATATCCGGATACGCTTGTAGATGAAACGGCGACTCGCCCCGTATTTGTAGAAGAAATTTCTCAGTTTGAAGTAGCACAACCTGATGCTCCTGAGCAGCGGTCTATACAGTATCTTATTGATGGAGTCGAGCAAACGGGAATACCTGATGGTCTTGATGAGCCATTTCATGTGGCAACCGATGGACAGGTTGATGTAGAACCTCCACAGTACTACATGACCAAAGAAACAGAACCTGTTGATCAGCAAGAAAATGTAACAGATCATGAGCTTCTTGGAGAAGATGAGGTCATTTTGTTGCTGGCCGATTTTGAACAAAGTAAAGCTGAGATTATTGTTGATGACCCGGCTGAATCTCTGACTGGGGTGTCCGTACCAGAACTGTCAGCGCCGTTCAAAGAGATTAAAACTGCAATCATGCAAATCGCGGAAGTACTGGAATTAGCTGAAACTAACGAAACTCAAAAAGTTCACCAAATCATAGAAGAAATAATTACCTTGCAGAACAATTTAGAAGATAGTCCCGGTGAAGCCGAAAAAGATGTCGAGCAAAAGTTAGAAGAATTATTTATAAGACTATTCAAAGAGACGGATACTGAGTACACACCTGAGCTGGTAGAGTCTTTCGTTACACTGACACAGGAGCACTACTTTAAGGAACTGCTATCTATAACTATAGAAGCAGAAGATGAAATGCCGACTTTGCCCGACGAAATCGGCACTCGTGAGTTTTTACAAA
Source organism: Saccharimonadales bacterium (SeqCode) (assembly GCA_046595225.1). Classification (GTDB taxonomy): domain Bacteria; phylum Patescibacteriota; class Saccharimonadia; order Saccharimonadales; family OMJO01; genus CAZBRC01. Next base: position 2,955 of record JBKJPJ010000081.1, on the reverse strand, counting down.
AACTGCAGCATGGACTAAGCGCTATGATGCAAGCAGTTACTAATTTTTATGAGATCGGTAAATCTATACTCCGCCTTTACGGTCTTGCGAGCGCCGTTCCCGAGTTCGCTGTTTAAAGTATATTTACGAAGTTTAAATGGTCTGCCATAACAGCCACATAGATGTTTGGTGTCGTTAGGATAGTAATCGGGTTGAAAGGACAGCGGACTGCGTCCTTTTCCGCTGTGGCATGCTCGGAGTTAACTCCTGCGCGTGTCCTCGCTTCACCGAACCTCGGCTACGCCGTACGGTTCTCGCCATTATCCCAACATGAAAAAGGAGCCTGCAATGAGGCTCCTTTTTCATGGTCGACGTACGAGTACTTCAAACGAACCTATTTTCGCCGCACTACATTCGTTTCTTCTCAACTATTCCAATATCAGAGCTAGGCTAGAGAAACTACATCTGTTAGTGAATGACTTTGCTTATTCTGAACAGGCATCAAAAATGCAGTTCTTGCTATAATCAAGGTTATGAGAGAGCTAAAACTACCAGACCTAGAAAGATTAAAGAGCGTCAGGAAGCGTTTTAAGGACTTGCCACCGCAACAATCTGCAAGCGATACTTCCAATTGGGAAAATCGTAATCTAAAAACATTTAAGTTCTTGGTTGACGACAAAGAGCGTATTGAATACTACCTGAATCTTCTGCATGATATGGATATTAAGAGAAGAAAAATACTTCTAGATAGAGTCAAAGAGCTACAATCACAATTCTCGCACGAGCAATTAGTGCAGATGTCAGATGAGCAAAAACGCACCAAGCCCACCAAGTAATCTATACGAGAAAGTTGTTGAACCTAGTAGCTAGACTTCTGTGGGAATTCTAAATTTATCTGCCCTAAAAGGGGAACTGTGCCTTTACGGTTAGTACGTTTTCCATCTGCAATCCTAAAGGCATCACCAATATTACTTACGAGCTTTTCTTTCGCGTAGTCTATATCATATCCTTCATCACTCGTTAAACATATCAGACGCATAGGAACCTTATAATTAGGATCATCTACAACTATTGAACTTAGTAACCACACTTCATAATCTCTAGGGTTATTAGCATCAATAAACTTTTTAAGTTCACCTACTTGTATTAGTACGCCATCAGGAAGCTCAGTAACATAGCAAACAATCCTCGTGTCTTGAGTATATGCTTTATCCAATTTAGCCTTGAGTACATCTTCCAAGCTCTTGTCATCACTACCACATGTAGTGACTTCAATTTGGTACTTCATCTCACCAAAGCCCAATTCGTCTCGTTTCATATAAGCAACTATCGTGTCAGGAGCGGTATCATAGACTGGCTTTACCCAATGTTCCTCACCAGATGAGATTCGCTTACAACATGCAAATATAGCTGACACCCACATTTCTCTTGCCCTACAATAATCTGGGCTTTTGTCCTCTAAAGCAGTCTTGCTTCCATTAAGCTGCACAACGGTATCCCACCACTCAAATAGAAATGATGGGCTTAGATATATATTCGGCGGTATTTGTGACAGCTTAAATGAACTTGGAAAATCTAGCATACCCTGTACTTTACTCCACTAACAGTTGCAAGAACTAGCTTAGCAACCTCTCTCTTGAATTCTTGTTCGTACTTTCTTTATCCGCGATTGGAATCTGCTGATAAAGTAATTCACCAAATTCAAGCACGTCAATAATCCACTCTCCCGGCTTAAATACAGTAAAGAACGAGTAGTCAGGAGTATCGTAAATACCAGTTCTACTCTTTAGCGTAATGTCTAAAACTTTGGATTTTTCAGAGTAAACTTCTATTTCGCGGACATATTCTTCGTCATCTGAATAGCTTCTCTGGGTATCGGACTTTACTATAACTACCTTCGTAGTATCAATTTTGAAAAATGATTTACCACCGTAATCGACTTTGAATTTACTCTTACCCAAAACTTCTTCATAGGCTTCAGGATAGGCATGTCTGTAGTCACAAATAATGGTTAGGTATATATCAAATTGCGTCATTGAATAAAAATTCTTCGCTAAACGCTCGGCTCCCATTTCGTCTTGTTGGTCAAGTAATTCTTTTAACTGTTCTTTATAGATTTTGACCTTACTCTTAAAATCATCTCTGTCTACATCCGAGCTGAGATGACCACGACTTGAAAGTCCCATAGAACTTAGCATTTTCTCTATTTGCGTTTGGTTGTTTGTTGGCTGCCCCATAGCTTTTACTCCACCAGCTATGTCTGATGCTCCTTCTATAAGCAAACCAATAATCCAAATAATCACACCGATTACTACAACAATGACGATTATCCAGAATATCAAACCAATTATTGAACCTGCATCGATTACTAACATTATTTATTCTCTTTCATAACTACATGATAACAGGGATAAGAAGTAATATCCACGTACATATTATCTGACACCGATTATCTTAAAAACTCAGTAAACGCATATCAGTTTTCAATAAACTGTCAGAAAACTCATAACCAGCTTGGTCTGATTATCTTTAGCGGTAGCTATTTTCTCGGCGAATAATTCTTCGTTGTTCAAGTGACGATAGAATGTGTCCCTACTAATGCCTACATACTTACAAGCGTCTGTAACATTTGAGTTGTGCTGTATAGCATCTGCCAGCTTAATGATGATCCGATAGTCTACTTTGGTTGGTCTACCTACAGGCTTTTTTGTAGCCATTACTAACTCCTGTTATTTTTGCATTTATCCCTGTTCTAATTATACAAGGTGAGACATAATTCAACTTCCGTGTTGGAAGCTATCCTAGACGCTCCTAGAGTGTTCCAGAGGGTATACCCGTTCATCTTTTGGTCCTTGAAAATAGTAAGCAACTACTCCTATATTTTTCTCCCAAATATCGTTGTAAATATGACATACAGAAGTCTTCGAAATACACCGCATCTCCCTGTGAAACTTGTGACGCGACACGTATTATATG
>JBKJPJ010000047.1:0-4143 GCA_046595225.1 Saccharimonadales bacterium (SeqCode) | reverse complement strand
AGGAAGTTGTGGTGCCTTAATAGGAGCTTGGAATACCAGTAGTAATATTATAACTGCCCAAGCCGCTACCTCATCGTTCGGTGGGGTAGTGTACTACAATGGATATGCATATTTTATAGGAGGTTTTAATGCTTTTGTTCAACTCTTACCTGGTGTGTATAAGGCAAGTATGTATACCATTCCTCACATAGCTACCTATAGTAAGTTGATTAATACCGATGTAGACACCAACCCCACAAAGATTACCTTTAGTGGTACAAATACAAATAACCCTTCGTATGCAGGAACAGAAGGTTTAGGAGGAGTTAATATTAGGTATAAAAGTGTGACGAATGGAGGCACTACGGGTGTGTCTACCTTGATTAATCCTGGCCTTAACAGCATTTTCGGTAATTTATTTGGATATACGGCTTACGACAGTTCTGGTGTTGATCGCGGCCTAGCCCAAGGTTATCTGTTGACGTTTACTATTGATGGCTCTCAAACAGGTGTCTTCCCGGATAGTTCCAGCAACTTCTCGACAGTCACAGGCTATAACTTCTGGTATCATGCTGGGTCGGGCAAGCGTCTGCGTGGTGGCAAGACATTTACATCAGACGAGACTAATATAGACCTAGTTCCAAGTCCTGGAAACCGGCCTCTAGACACGACACCTAACTAGCAACACCAATGTCGTACAATATCTGAAGATTAGATAGTCTCTAACAACGACAGATGTATAAGTAATAAACAGCTAGCCGTATAATACCAATCTTTAACAGCTAGTTAAAAGACTCATTCTACCAGGAGTACTTGGCCGCCAAAGAAGTTAATGGTAGGCTACTAAGTAGCTATGAGCAGAGTAATTGCAATTCTTAACCAAAAGGGTGGGGTAGGTAAAACTACCTCTGCTCTTAACATTGCTGCCTTTATGGTTAAGGCAGGCAAGACGGTTTTAGTGGTTGACCTCGACCCCCAGGGGAACGCTACCAGCGGGCTGGGCCTCGATAAGCAAGATATGGAAGTTACTACCTACGAAGTACTCCTTCAAACCGGGCAGGGGGCCGGCGATGTAGTAGCAGCTGCTATTAAAGAATCAAATGTTCATGGGCTTAACATTATACCGGCCAACGCCAACTTGGCGGCCGGGGAGATTGAATTAGCCAACCTCCCCGATAGAGAAAACAAGCTCAAACAAGCTTTGGCTGGCCTAACCTACGACTATATCCTTATAGATTGCCCACCCGCCCTTGGGTTACTGACGGTTAATGCGCTGACGGCAGCCGACTACCTCTTAATACCCGTGCAAGCTGAATATTACGCACTGGAAGGGTTGGGGCAGCTGTTGGCCGTATTCCAGCGAGTTAAGGAAACTACCAACCCTCGGCTGGAAATCTTGGGAGTGGTAATTACCATGTATGACAGTCGTAATAGCCTGGCTTCGCAGGTAAGGGCAGAACTTGCTAAGCACTTCGGTGACAAGGTTTTTGACACCGTGGTACCCCGCAATGTACGACTTGCCGAAGCACCGAGCTTTGGCCTAACCATTGTAGAACACGACAAACGGTCCAAAGGAGGGCGGGCTTATAAACATCTCACAAAAGAGATAATGAAGCGGTTGCCATGAATTACACAAAATTTAATCGCCAGAAGATTTATATCACAGAGGGTATAAAATGAAAGCTCAAACAGGGCTCGGTAAGGGTTTTGACAGTCTCATGCCTACCGGCTTTGATACCTCGTTATTGCTCGATAGCCAAGACCGGATTCAAAAACTGGCCATACAGCTTATTGTGGCGAACCCCGAGCAGCCACGCCGGACGTTTGACGAAGTTGCGCTCGAGGAACTAGCTGCATCAATTAAGAATTATGGTGTCTTGCAGCCCATTATCGTTTCGCCCCACAATGATGGATACCGTATTATTGCAGGCGAACGGCGTTGGCGGGCAGCCAATATAGCCGGGCTAGCACAAATACCGGCCATTATCCGAGCTCAAAAAGACCTTGAAACACTCGAAATTTCTTTGATAGAAAACGTTCAACGAGTAGACCTCTCGCCGATAGATTTAGCCATTTCAATCGAACGATTACACCAACAGTTTAATAAGTCCTACGCCGAAATTGCCGCTCGTATGGGTAAGGCATCCTCGACCCTGAACAATGTAGTGCGGTTGTTGCAGCTGCCCCCAGACGCCCGGACGGCTTTGGAGCAGGAAAAGATTACCGAAGGCCATGCCCGGGCAATATTAGCCTTAAAAGAACTTCCCGAAGCTCAAACCCACCTTTTGGCTGCCATCTTAAAACAAGGCTGGTCCGTTCGGCAAGCCGAGCAATACGCCGTTAGTCAAAAACAGGGACATCGCACCAATAGCGCAGCCACCAAACGGGTTGCCGCCCAGACCCCCGAAACCGAAGCACTCGGTAAGAACTTAGGCCGGCCCGTCAGCTTACGCCGGATGGCAAAAGGTGGCCGTTTAGAAATTCATTATAAAAATGACACTGACCTAACTAAATTAATAAAACGATTAGGCAAATAACAGATGTCAGGATCATTTTTTGGGAAATTACTAAAGGCCGCCACCGAGATTGAAGAACACCTTAAAACGGCTGATGCAAAAATAGAATCGATGCAAAAAACCAGTCAAAAAATAATGAAAAACACTAACAAAAAAATAGACGCTATCGAAAAGGTAAGCAAAAAAATTCCTAAAATCTAAAATCTAAAAACAATAAAAACTAAAAGTGCTGAGCTTTATTAACAGGGAAGATACGATAACTCAATTTGCCCACAATGTCGGTGGTGCTGATGGGGCCAAAAGCTCGGGAATCTAGAGAATTAGGACGGTTATCTCCGCTTACAAATACCTCCGTCTGGCCTACGGTGATGTCGACGGCTCCCGAGGTATCAGTAAAAGCTGTGGACGACCAAGGAACATTAACGTCAGGGTTAAAGCCGTCAGGGTGTTGCTTGTTATATACCGTGTATTTACCGTCCTTAACGACTACTTTTTCCCCGGGCAGGCCGATAACTCGTTTGATCAGTTGTTTGTCTCCACCACCGCCAAATTCGATTAACCCATGCTTGATGAAGATTATTACATCGCCTCGCTTGGGGACATATTGGCGGCCGGTAACTCGGGCCATGGTTTTAGGAATTTTGTCCACAATCAGCCGGTCCTGGTTTTGTAGCGTTGCCTCCATGCTGGGCCCGTCAACTTGGTAAGACTGGAATACGAAATTTATAAGCAGTAGGGCAATTACCGGAGCAGCCACCAAAATTGCCAAAGTCGACAGTGCGCCACGCCAGCCTTCATGGCGGTCCGGAGGGCCACCAATATGGGCGTTTTCAGAGACATCAGGTGTGTTGTCCTGGCTAATAGGCGTTCCGAGTTGTGGTATTATGGGGTCTTGCATGTTTCGGCCTCACTATAACCTACTTTCACCGATCATGCACCTGATTTAGCAATAGCAGATTGAAAGGTTTACGAGCACCAACCATAAACGGTATACTCTGACTTATATTCATGGATAATTTTCAAAAACGCAAAACTTTCGCCAAACACTCCACCAATGTCGATGGAATCATTGGTGGCCCCCGCAGAACAGAGGCAAAACCTAAACTCGATAACTCACAGGTAGGTAACTTCTCTCGGAAGGACGGCTTTTATGCAACTCAGCGTGGTGACGTAGGATTTGGGGCAGCGGGCTCGACCCGCTCGTCCAGTTTGGGAGCTGCTGCGCCGGCTGCCGCTGGCCGGCAACCCCAGCGTGCAGCCGATGGACGAATAAACCTCAATCTACCTAAGAACGCCCCAGTCAAAGGCAGGAAAGCTCGGAAAGCGAACCGTAAAGCTAAACGCCAAAACCGTAGTGGCCGCAAACGTCTGGTGCTGATATTTTCTAAGTTGCTCATAGTCTTATTAGTTTTTGGTGGCTTTTTTATGGGCTATAAATTTATTCGTAACACTTCTAAAGTTTTCCAGGGAAATGTCTTCGGACTGTTTCAAGAAGAAAAACTCAAGGGGGAAGACAAGGGCCGGGTGACAATATTGCTGGCCGGTAATTCGGTGGATGACCCCGGACACGGCGGGGCAGCATTAACTGACTCAATTATGTTGATTAGTTTAGACACCGTTAACAAATCTGCCTATATGATCAGCATAC
>JBKJPJ010000039.1:0-5198 GCA_046595225.1 Saccharimonadales bacterium (SeqCode) | reverse complement strand
ATGGAACAACGGCTTGCGAGAAGCCGTTGTTTCAGATGCATTTTTGTTTTTGAGCACTTTTTGTGTTCAGTGCTATTACCTATAGTAACGGGCTCCTTTAGGCCTGTCAACATGTTTGTGGTTATTTTCTAATAGATTTTTAAACCTGTGTATAACTCTATGGCGTTAATAGGGTGAAAAAGTGACCAATTTTTGAACGTAAACAGTTCAGTCGAAGGATTAAATACTGCTCTACTCCTATCTAAGCACGCAACTATTGGGTCAGCCGCATAGAATAAGTAGAGAATACACATCCAGGGACTAGACGTAACTATATTGGAAGATAAGTGTATTCCTGTACAGCACAGCGGCACTGAATTACATGGTTCAGCTCTTTGGTAGTCCGAAGTCACACTCAAATTATATAAATTCTCCTAAAATTCTCCCTTTAACGGCTATTACAACGGCTAAGGAGTACACTAACCTGTTATTAGTAACGCATAGGAAAAGCAGCGAGTGTATTCCTCCAGCCAGCTAGTACATAAACGAGTAACCAGGCCACTACTGCAGTTAGGCCGAACACACAAACTCACGTCATACAGGATGGGTAAAAATCCCCATTTTAGGCATAAAACAGTCCCTAAAAACCATTATTTACCACGTCAGTAACTAATAAAATCTTTTGAATATTGCAAATACCAGTAGTAAATTCTAAGCACACAATTAGGTAGGAAGTAGTCAATATTCGGCAACTTACCGTTCATAGACTAAAATATTATAAATAACTAGTGCAATAATAATTACAACGAATAGAGTATAGGAAATAACTTATATTTGCACACATCTAACAGCGTATCATTGTAAATATAACATTAGTAGTGTATTGACATTATGCTTATAAAATAGTAGTCTATTTACAGTAAGTCGAAACAAAAACTTACGCTCCTACGGTCGGAGGGCCGATATCGCTCTCACCGTGCAAACGGCACTGGGAGCGGTCAGTCAAGCCACGGACGGCAAGCGCTAAATAGTCTATTTATAGAGCGCATTTGTCGTCCCGGCTCCAAAAGCTCAATTTTAACGACAGCACCACTTATGTATACGGCTCGGGTGCTGTCTTTTAATTTCCGGTACTATCTTTAATGCTACTATTATCAATAATGAAACATGTATCTGTACGTAAGATCATTACCGCTGGAGGCTTAGTGATTACGCTTATAGCTTTCTTACTTTTTACCAGCCCCCACCATTTACCGCTCATTCTTATAATGGTTCCGTTTATTCTCTTCTTTTTATTGCTGTTTTATGCTTTCTACCAGATTGGAGGGGGAAGTGTTAACAAGCATCGCCGGCAACGATTAATACGGGCTGGCTTACTGGCTTTTATACCTGTGCTGCTATTAGTCTTACAGACCATTCACCAACTTACCGGCAAAGATCTTTTGATTACCGGCGGGTTAGTGTTGCTGACAAGCTACTATTTAAATAAAGCTAACTTTTTATAATAGGGAGCATAACCACTGGCTATATGACCTCTGTTTGCTCCGTATCAATTCTGCTATACTGGCCTTAGATATGGATGAACACCTACCGCCCCCAACTATGGATTTACCGGCTCCACACCCCGAACTGGGTCAAACTCCCGTCGAGGGTCTGCCCGGCGGCACTGATATTTCTGAGGCTACCTTAGCGCAGACAGCTGAGCAACCGGGTACTGCTATGACCCAAAACCCCTTTGCTAACCCTGGAGCTACCACTATTCCACCTCCTATTGCTCCGGATCCAGCGCTCCAAGTTCCGCTTGCAAACGCTCCGGCCGACCCCGTAATGGCCGACGATGGGGATTTGATCGAAAAAGAGTGGGTCTTAAAAGCGAAGCATATTGTAGATAAAACTAAAGATGACCCGCATGAGCAAAATAAAGCGGTCAACAGGGTAAAGGCAGATTATATGAAACAGCGCTATCATAAAGACCTTAAATTAAGCGACGAGTAACGAGTTATGGGCACTGTTTTAGCGATATTTGTGATTTTGTTGGTTCTTGTAGCCTTAGCCGCCCCCGTTATTTATTTCCAAATCCGCAAAACCTTCCGTGAACAAAAGAACTTCGAGCGGGGCCTTAAGATGGTGCCGCTGCTGATTCACTTGCCGCCAATGAGTGATGATACAGAGGTAGGCTCTCGCGATGTCCGTGATGTTGCCGACGAGAACATCTCCAAAGCTCAAGTTATGTACAACATTATTGCCAGTACCGTGCAGAAGGGGATGAAGAGTAAATTTTATGGCCAGCGGCATTTTTCGTTTGAAATTGTAGGCTCTAAGGGGTTTGTATACTTCTACGCCGCCGTACCGGTAGCACTGGTCCAAGTGGTCGAGCAGGCAGTTGTCAGCGCCTATCCGGCTGCTCGTTTAGAAGAAGTTGCTGAACACAATGTTTTTAGCCCAGTTGGGAAGATTAGCGGCACCATTGGTGGCGAACTAACCTTAAAAGAGAATTTTGCATACCCAATTGCAACCTATCAAGACCTCAAGCGGGATGCCATGCAGTCGCTCCTCAATGCCTTATCGAGTTTAGATAAAGAGGATGGTATGGGAATCCAGATATTGATTCGGCCGGCTAACCCGGAGTGGCGCAAAGCGGCCAGTGCAGTGGCTAGTGCAAAACGCAAAGGTAAGGATAATAAAAAAGGTGGCCAACTGGCTTTTTCTTGGCTCAAACAATTAGCGGTTGCGGCTGCCAAACCCCCCGAAGATAAAGGTGGGGGTGGTAGTGATAAGCCAGAACTTTCCGGCTTAGACCAGAATATTCTAGATGCTATCGATGATAAAACGCGTTACGCCGGCTTTGAAGTACTCATCCGTGTAGTGGCTTCGTCTAATGTGTCGCACCGGGCTCAGGCAATTTTGAGCAACGTAGTGGCCACTTTCTCGTTATTTGATGCTCCCGGTAAGAATGGCTTTAAATATACGCCGGCTAAAGATGTCGAACGCTTTGTTACTGCCTATATTTTGCGATTTTTTCCACCAGAGAATAACAAGAGTGTTTTAAATTCGGTTGAGCTGGCTACGCTGTTTCATTTTCCCGATCAAAAGAACATTCCTACTTCTCAGCTGGAGCGGCAATCTTCTAAACAAGTAGATGGCCCGCGGAATATTTCCGATGAGGGATTGTTGCTCGGATATAACATCTTTCGCGGCACAAAAAAGGCGATTCGTTTAGCATTGGGCGACCGCCAGCGGCACATGTACGTAGTGGGGCAGACCGGTACTGGTAAATCTACATTCCTAGAGAATTTGGCGTTGCAGGACATGCTGAATGGAGAGGGCTTCGCCTTTATTGACCCTCATGGTGATGTTGCTGAACGGCTGCTGGCGATGGTGCCTAAAGAGCGTACCGAAGACGTAATTTACTTCTCTCCAGCCGACATGGACTACCCCATGGGCTTGAATTTGTTTGAATTCGACATGCCGGAGCAAAAGGACTTTTTGATACAAGAAGCTATTAATATGCTCTATAAATTGTACGACCCCCAGCACCAAGGAATTATTGGACCCCGTTACGAGCACTGGTTCCGTAACGCAGCCTTAACGCTGATGAGTGACCCGGTGGGCTCAACATTCATTGATATTCCTAAAGTCTTTACCGACAGCAAATATGCCAAGCAGAAATTACAGTACGTTACTGACCAAACGGTTTTGGATTTTTGGAATAAAGAAATGGCCTCTACTAGCGATTACCATAAAAGTGAAGTACTGGGTTGGTTTGTGAGTAAATTTGGTGCCTTCTTAAGTAATGAAATGATGCGTAATATCATCGGTCAGAATAAAAGTTCCTTCAACTTGCGCGAGATTATGGATAAAAAGAAAATCTTATTGGTTAACCTCAGTAAAGGCCGGACCGGTGAGCTGAACTCTAAGCTCCTTGGGATGATATTTGTGATGAAGTTCCAGGCCGCTGCTATGAGCCGAGCTAACGTGCCAGAAGATCAGCGTGAGGATTTTTGTTTGTACGTCGATGAGTTCCAGAACTTCTCGACTGACTCGTTCGCCACTATTATGAGTGAGGCCCGAAAATACCACCTCAACTTGGTAGTGGCCAACCAATTTACTACACAGTTATCAGAAGAAATCCGTGATGCCGTCTTTGGAAACATGGGTACGATTATCTCGTTCCGGGTCGGCCAGAACGACGTTGATGCCTTAACTAAGTACTTTCAGCCGGCTTTTGATCAAGATGATTTACTGCGGGTGCCCAACTTTAACAGTATTGTTCGGACTCTGGTGGGCGGCGTACCAACCCAGCCGTTTAGTATGGCAGCTATGCCGGCTTTGGGCACACCGAATCCGGAGCTGGCCAAAGCCCTAAAACAATTGTCGTGGGCAAAGTATGGCCACCCTAAGGCACAGGTAGAAAGTGAAATTTTTGCCCGTCTGGCTACTAAAGAAGACCCTAAACCGGCTTTTGGCGCTAACCCATTTGGCCCTAACCCTGCTCCCGGTGCAGCAGGCGCCGCGAATCCGTATAATCGGCCGCCAGCAGCAGCTGCACCTCCCCGGACCGGTCCGCCGCGTCCACCGGCTGCAGGGGGCGCACCCCCCTCATTCTTGGATGAATGGCTGGCCAAGCGCCAACGTCCTGCAGGGGCAGGGACCGCACAAGTACCGCCGCCAGCAGCATCTCCACAGCCACCTATGAGTGCTACTAAAGCAGTACCTAAGCCTCCGGTTCAAGATAAAATAACTCAACCAGCGGCGCTGTACACTGAGCCATCAAATAATGAGGATAATCCTGTTGAGGACACCATTGTTATTGACCGCGAAGGTAACCTAAAAAGTACCGATTAATAAAATAATAAACAGACGACCCTGCTAGTCTAATGCTAGCGACGTTTTTGACGACCGCGTCCAATGAACGCCCAAAGTATAAATTCTAAGATGGCGCCCACTATATAGCCAGCTACGAATAAAAACGTAAATAACAAATAGTTGTATCTAAAACCATAATGCTTTGAGGCATACAGTAAGAAGAGACTACCTAAAAAGGCAGTAATTGCACCGCCTAATATTCCGGTCGGTCGGGCCACAGTATTGCCCACGATGGTGCTCGTTTTATCGACTGCCTTGGTATGGGTAAATTTACTAAATGCTCGTTCCGGAGCAGATAAGTGACTTCGTATCCGATCTAAGCTCTTTTGGTAGGCTTGGCTCTTTAACTGGCG
>JBKJPJ010000017.1:0-2589 GCA_046595225.1 Saccharimonadales bacterium (SeqCode) | reverse complement strand
CGCTGCACTATTTTATCGGTTCATCTTACCTGGCATTAAACCAACCCATCAATGCCCTTAAACAGTACGAGGCGGTTATAAGTTCTGCCAAAAGCTATTTTAAACAGGATGCCTATTGGTATGCCGGCTTATCGTCGTTAAAAAAAGGGGATATTAAGCATGCAGCGTTTTATATTGGTCAATCCAATCATCCGCAAAAGGATGAACTGCTGGCCAGGATAAAAACCGAAGAGTAATTAATGTGCACTGATAGGTTATTGAAGCTTGCGGACATTGACATAGATACTGCGTAAATTTAATTAGCAACTTATGTTTTGATACTGAAGCTGCCCTTTTTACAAGTGACAAAGTGATTGCGACGTTGTGTCCTGCAAAGCTATTGTTTAGATGATAGAGTTCTTTTGAAAAGAAGGATGAACTATCGGTAGAGTTGGTCAGACAAATCTATCAAACCACGCTAAGGTGCTTAACTCTAAGGGGTGAGGTGCTGAACGTTAGCGGTTAGGTAAGTGTAAGTGAGTTGAACGCAAGTGAACCTTTGATGAGGTATCGAAAACACTACGGTATACATCGAAAGCAACATTCCGTCGCATGTTGTCAGGAGTACAGCGGATATAAACTGATACGGGCTGTATGATGTACGGTATAGAGAAGGCAAGACACTTACACAGGCTAAACAATGCAAGCAGGAGAACCTGACATAAGCCAAGCGGAAGCGAATAGGTAAAAACGCCGTAGAACTACAAAGTTGAAAGCGTACGAAAGTAAAGCGGGTGAAAAGATACAAGCAGCACAAATTGCAAGGTCGAAAGTAGCCGATGAGCATTTGTCAGGGGCGGACAAGTTCGTAGTAGTGATGAGGTTTTGTGAAAGCAGAACAGAGCGAAGGGACTTGACCAGTCGGGTAAAAAATCAATTGGAACAACCTTGTAAAAAGGGAAAGAATTTGAAAGATGGAACCAACAGTAAAGAAAGAAGATGGCAGGTACGCCATCAGCATGGCACAGGTAAGTGCAGCGTACAAGAAAGTACGCAGCAACAAGGGAGCAGGCGGAGTGGACGGCATGTCGTGGGAGGAGTTTGATAAGCATCAAAAAGAATTGCTGTACAAACTTTGGAACCGGATGACAAGCGGCAGTTATTTTCCGCAGGCAACCAGAGAAGTTATCATACCCAAGGCTGGTGGTGGAGAGCGGCGGTTAGGCATACCGATTTTGCTCGGGCAGGATTGCACAACAGGTGGTAGTGGACCTCTTAGAACCATTGGTAGAAAAAGAGTTTCATCCAAATTCATACGGTTACCGTCCATGCAAAAGTGCACATGATGCGTTGGCACAATGCAGGGAAATGTGTTTCCGCTACGGGTGGGCGATAGACCTTGACATCAAAGGGTTTTTCGACAACATAGACCATGTGTTGCTGATGAAAGCAGTGGAACGTTTTACAACAGAGAAATGGATATTGATGTACGTGAAGCGCTGGCTGAACACTTCAATTCAGAAGGCAGAAGGACATATAGAACAGCGAACAAAAGGCACACCGCAGGGCCTGCCCCGAACATCGGGGGCGGAGTAATCAGCCCTGTATCAGCCAATATGTTTCTTCACTTTGTATTCGATAAATGGATGCAGAAACATTATGCAAACAATCCGTTTGAAAGATATGCAGACGATGTGATAGTACATTGCAGCAGCCTTCAACAGGCAGAGCAATTACTTGAAGAGATAAGAAAACGAATGGACGATTGCGGACTAACATTGCACCCGGAGAAAACAAAGATTGTCAAGTGTCAGAAGTGGGGGAGTGATGATAAACATCCAAACAAAAGCTTCGACTTTTTAGGATACCGCTTTAAGCCACGCAAAGCAAGTACAAAAGATGGGCGATTGATAGGAACGTTTTCACCAGGCATGAGCAGCAAAGCAGTAAAGCGAATACAGACATGGCTAAGAGAAAATAAAGTGATTAAAGACACCAGCAAAACTCTTATGGAAATAAGCCAAAGTATCAAGCTGCAATCCAGAGGATGGATAAACTACTATAGCAAGTTCCGACCATCGGAATTAAGCAGAGTATTTATGCCAATCAACAGACAAATAGGAAGATGGTATGCCAAGAAGCACCAGTGCGGATACATAGAAGCAAATGAAAAGGTGCAACAAATCGCAACAAAACACAGCTACCTGTTTATACATTGGTACTGGGGACAAACATCTTTCTGAACTTAAAAGACTGGTAAGAGCCGTATGACGGGAGACTGTCACGTACGGTTCTGTGAGAGGGTGAAGTCGTAATACTTTGCCCTACTCGGCCAACAATAATCCTATGAAAACCCAGCGCTGGTATTCTTAAAAATCATTTTGAGACAGCTTCTTAAAATAAAACGGGTTTGCTCGATACAACTAATGATTGAGCATCCTATATCAAATACTAAAAACGGGCTGAAATCATCAGCCCGTTCCTTTTAAACAAAATGTCGTTTATAAGTCGCCTTTCTTTAGGAGGCAGGCTGATTTCCAAAGAAAGGCGACTTATATACGACATTTTGTTTAAAAGGAACGGGCTGATGATTTCAGCCCGTTTTTAGTA
>JBKJPJ010000041.1:0-6434 GCA_046595225.1 Saccharimonadales bacterium (SeqCode) | reverse complement strand
ACACTGTTTTTTGCCTTTAGATTTTTCTTCTTTTAGAAAAACCTCGGCATGGGCGCTTTCTCGGGCATGCTTTGGTAAATAATGGTCCAGTTTGCCAATTTTTTTTATGACGTATTTGCGCAGATCATTGTCGGGCTTAAAGTGTACTCCATTGATCTCAATTTTATTGATCATGCTTCCCCTTCGCTTTGAACTAGATACTTTTTTAGAACCTTGGGCACACCAACGGTGCCATCGGCATTTTGATAATTCTCAAGTATGGCTTTTATGATTCGGCCCAGCGCAAAAGCGGTGGCATCGTTGGTGTGCACCAGCTCCGTTTTACCATCTGACCGCCGTAGTTTAGTGCGCAATCGGCGGGCTTGATAGTCGGTCATATAGTCGGCAGTGTGTGTTTCACGGTAAGCATCCTGTGCCGGCATCCAGGTGTTAATATCAACACCTTGGGCGTTCGGTTTGCCAATATCGGCGGTACACTTTTGAATCAGTTGATAAGGCAATTCTAATTGCTGAACTAAGTATTCTTGTAGAGCAACCAGCAGCTTATGTTCATCTAATCCAGTTTCGGGGGTGCTAAAAACTTCCATTTCTAGTTTGTCGAATTGATGCATTCTAAAGATACCCTCTGTGTCTTTGCCATAGGTACCGGCTTCCCGCCGAAAACTAGTGGAATATCCTACGTATCGAATAGGAAGATTTTTTTCATCCAATATTTCGTCAATGTACATGGTGCATAAGCTATGTTCGGCACTGGCGTTCAGCCAAAGTTCGTCATCGGCTAATTTATAAGTGACCTCTTCGGCATTGAGCCGGGCCGAATCGGCGTACGGGCCCGTTTTAATCACGGCTGGTGGTATTACAGGGGTAAAAGGCGTGGTTTTGAGCTTAAGACCGTTGTCTTGAATGAGCTTAGTAATCAATTCCTGGTTACCCAGACAATCTAAAACAAAATGAATAATGGCAAATTGCAGACGAACCACATCACCCTTGAGGTAAGCAAATCGTGCTCCCGCTACTTTGGCGGCTCGCTCTTTGTCGATAGTGTCATGAAGCTCACCTAAATCCCCGTCACTTTTAGGTTTAAAATCGAGTTTGCGGGGCTCCCCCACGGTTTTCACTACTTGATTTTCGTCTTCTGTGGCTCCAACTGGTACATTATCTAATGCTAAATTGGGTACTTGCTCCCATAACTTCATAAACTGCTCAGTTAAGGGCTTGAGCTCAGTTTCTTTTATGGTCACTTGTTGTTTGAGCGTTTTACCTTGCTCGATTTGCTCGGGGAATGGTTTCGCCCCCTTACTGGCGGCGGCTAGTTCGTTACTTTGCTGCTGTAGTTGCTGCACCTCGTTAATAAGTAGACGGCGGCGACTGTCGAGCTCCAAAAGCTTCATAATGTCGGTGTTATAGCCCTTTTCTGTGGATTTGCGGCTGACAAGATCTTTATTTTCACGGATAAACTGAATATCGAGCATGTCCTTAGTATACCGTAATCTTATCCTTTACGTTTGCTCCGTTTGTTGACGTGTTCGAGGGTCAGCTTGGTGCGGGCTTTGGCGTAGCTACAGAAGTCGCACTCGCCGCCCATAGCAGCCATTCCAACGGCTGGCATATCACCTTCAAGGCATTCTTTAATTTTCATAACAGTCGGCTCAACCCAGGCATCGCTGCCGGTGTACGGAATGACTTTAGTTCGGAATTCTACTTTATCAAAAAAGCCTTCCGGGTCCAATCGGCCATTGGTATATACAAAATACCCGGTATCGCTAACCAGCAGGCCATTTTGACGCAATAACCATTGGTAGACCTCCAATTGTCGCTTATAGCTCATCTGCCAATCGGCATCAATGTTGACCTCGCCGGCTTTAGCGGTAGCCTTGTAATCTACGACGATCAATTCCCCATCTTCGTTAACCCATAGATCGTCAATGGCTCCAAAAATGTGCAAATTGGTAGGCTTATGCACGGTAGTAATACCCGTAAAGTTATGTCGCCATTTGTCTAAGTTAGTGTGCTGCATGGGTACGGCTTTAATTTGGTTGTCGGTCATTAAGGGGTGCGGTTCGCCCTTTTTACGGTAGACGTCGAATTCTTTTTTAAACAGCTCATCAATGGCGGAGTTTATACGGAATGGCGGGCCATTAGGCCGCTTAATTTTAAGCCGGGTGTCTAACCAAAAGCACCGCTGGCACTGCGTAAACAATTCTATCTTGCTACGGCTCACTTTAAAGGGCGTCTTTTGCCCCGGCTGATACGGTTTGTTACGCTCTATCCAATAATTCCCCATCCGCTTATTGTAACAGTTTTGTAACGGCAACTATGGCGGCAGTTTCGGCTCGTAGGGTGAAATCGTGAAGATTAAGATGTGCTAATTTTTGCTCGATGAAAAGTGCTTTTTCGGTGTCACTCCAACCACCTTCAGGACCGATCATTACCCCTGTTTTAGAAACTAACTTTTGCTTGTTATCTTGATCAGACTGCTGGCAAACGAGCAGCTCGATCTTATCTTTATACTGCTCCACGGCGGTCGTAATATGCATTGGTTCACGAACCGTTGGAATGTCGCCGCGACCGCATTGCTCGGCGGCTTCAATAATAATTTTTTGAGCCCGTTCTAGGTTAAAACCTGTTTTCTCGGAACGCTCAGCCAGTAATGGTACAAAATGCCGAATACCGAGCTCGGTGGCCTTCTGTAATACCCAGTCGTTTTTATCTTTTTTGAGCAGAGCCCAAAGCAAATACAGATCTTGGGAGGGGCTTTTGTGTATTAAGTCTGTCTTATGTAAGAGATGAATCTCGGCTGATTTGACTTCGGCTACATCATATAATTTTTCTTGTTGCTCATTAAATAACACGATTTGTTCACCCTGACGAACGCGCAGAACCCGCCCTAGTTGGTGCACGATACGGGCATCATGCAACCAAAAATCATGAGATAACACGGTATCGCCAGTGTAAAAACGATGCAATTTCATACTAAACGAAAGATGTTATTTCAGCAGACCAAGAATCAAGATCAGCGCGAAGGCGACCTTACCGAACATATTGAAAGTAAGATATTTACGTTCAGCATAATTATAGTTTTGCCATTTGCCTACCTGTCGGTGTTGCCGATATTGATTAATAGTTAATCCGGAGACTGTCACAAAAGTAGTTACGTACAAAGCGTAGACATACCAAGGTGCAACCAGCGACCCATAAATAACAGTTGCTAGGGCATAAGGAACGATTATCAACCAGGGTAGCGTACCCGTTATCAGGCTCACATTATAGGCGGACGGTAGCCGTTTTCCATTAGCCTGCTTTTCAGCTAGCCAGCCCAGCAAACACGTCAAAAGTATCATTAAACCTATAATTTTTAGCGTTGGAATATCACTCAATCCACTCAAAAGTGCTACGACTTCAATAATGAGCCCCATAGTTATGCCCATGTCTATCCAGCGCCACTTCGACACTCTATTGGCTAAAGCTGTGCGATAAGTATCTTTTAGACGAGTAAGGTAGAGTAAAGGCAAGATTGCTGAAAGTAGCATAACTGCGGCCACGGCGTAGCGAAGTTGTAGATCGTATACGGCATGGGCGGCCGGGCCAAAGGCAGGAGTTCCCGTTTTTGCACTCAGCAAGCTGTCTTTAGCTAAGTAGCCCAGGCTGGTTTGATAAGAGATATCTTTCATAAATAGTAACGCTGCGACTGCCAATAAAACATACAGAATCAGGCTGGCAAGATGTATTCTCTTAAAAGGAATAATGGAGGCGGTGCGTTTTACAGACACTTCGGTACCTTTGATACTTTTAGTGCTGATTTTGGCTGACGCCACTTTAGCAGAAGACTTCTTGGGTTTGCTCACTTTTTTACTCATTGCTACAACTATACCATAGGCGTGACTTACGCCAAATTACCTGCTAGCTGATGGGTGCATACGGAATATGGCAAATACCACGGCCGGTACGTTCACTAAACTTTTGGTGGAAGTCTTCGGCATCATAAAATTGCCCGGCTTCGGTTATTTCGGTAACAATAGGTTGGTCGTAGTGCTTTTGATGTTGTAGAGTTTTAATATAATTTTCAGCTTCAATCTTTTGCTCTTTGGTGGTGTAAAAAACTGCCGAGCGGTAGTTGCTACCCTCGTTGATTTCATCGGCTTTATTAAGGAGTGTTGGGTTGTGCATCTTAAAAAAGTGCTTAAGCAGTGTTGGGTAGGAAGCCTTTTTGGGATCGAATTCAATAAGCAAAGCTTCGGCATGTCCAGTGTCATGCGAGACTACATCTTCATAACTTGGGTTATCTTTATGGCCTCCTGTATATCCGACCACGGTTCTTAGCACTCCTGGAATTTGGTCAAAATAATATTGCGTTCCCCAAAAGCACCCAGCCGCAAAAATTGCTTGTTCCATAATTATCCTAAATTTATGCCTTAACTAACTCTATCCCTAACTATACATTGTATAGTTTAACACATTATTCGGTTCTAAGGGCTTCGATGGGGTCCAATTTGGCAGCTTTGCGGGCCGGTAGCAGGCCTGCCACGGTGGTGACAAACATGAGGAATAATACCAGGATAACAATCTGTTCGGGTTTGAAAATTAATAACCGCTCACTGCCAAAATTAATTTGTTTGCTAATAAAGGGGTTCATGGCTGTGCCTAATGCCAGAGCCCCCAAGCTACCGAGCGCTGCCCCAATAAAGCCAATCATGGTGGCCTCAACCACAAATAACCTGGAAATTGTTTTTCTGCTTGTCCCCAGGGCTTTCATAAGGCCAATTTCGCGGGTTCGTTCCAGAACACTAATGTACTGGGTGTTGACTACCCCAAAGAAGGAAGCAATCAGTGTTATAAACCCAAACACCAGAATGATAGTCTGTAGCACGTTTATGATCTGGCTCAGCAGTTTCTGGGCGTCTTCGGCTGTGCGAGCGGCTAGGCCCAGACTCGTAATTTCCTTCTTCAAATCATTAGCAGAAATGGCGCCATCTCCCCGGACAGTAGTTATTTGAATTAAACCGGCATTGGTAGTGCCCTTGGTTACAAAATCGTTCAGAGTCCGGGCATCATCTTGAGAAAGGTGTAAGCCAGCGGGAGTAAAGTTTATAGCTAAGGACGATTGGGTAGTTATGCCGGCAATAGTGAATGTTTGCAGTTGAGTCTTACCATCGGGGCGGCGAACCTGTACCGATATAGTCTTCCCCACCGCAGCAGCCGCATCCGGAAAATCGAAAAGCGATACATATTTATCAGACATTAATACCGAACCTACGGCCAAACTATCAGAAACGATGCCTGATTTCATCTCTGGGCGCTGGCCGCGGTCAAAGACATTTAATGAGCCGGTGTACTTTTTATCCAGCTCCGGCCGCATAATAAATTGGGCATTTAAGTTATAGTTTTCCAATACCGAAACTACGTGCGGCAGCGTTTTGAGTTTAGCCACGTCCTTGGTATTTAATTGCTTTAACGGCGTACCCCGCTCCAAACTGAGATCGTCACTGTAGGGTTGGGGATTATTATTGCCATTACCAAAGAAGTTTTCGTCTTTGGCCACAGTTACAGAGTTAGGATCAAAGTTATTGGCCACCAGTCTTTTAGAATATTCCCGAGCCCCTTGCGAAGCCGCCAGCGTTACCGTTAATGTAAAACCTCCAATGGCTATAGCTAGGGCCGTCAAGACCGTCCGCAGCTTAGCTGAACCAAGGTTTCGTAAACTGCGTCGTAATAAATCAGTAAAAAACATCAGATAAGACGCCTTTTTATTGCCAGCTTATGACTGCTAATAGATTCAATTTTGCCATCTTTTAAGTATATTTGAGTGTCACAGCGCTGGGCTAAGTCACTGTCGTGGGTCACCAGTATAAGGGTGCAGTTAAGGCTCTTATTCAGATCAAATAAAAGGTTCATTATTTTTTCACCAGTAGCGCTGTCTAGGTTACCTGTTGGCTCATCGGCAAAAATAAGTTTTGGTTGGTTAACAATGGCCCGGGCAATGGCTAAGCGTTGCTTTTGACCGCCAGATAGGTTCTTGGCTTTGCCGTTGATCTTGTCTTTTAATTCCACCTGCTCTAAGGCTTTTATAATACGAGGCTTGCGGGAGGCGCGTTTAATTTTTGCAATCTCGAGCGGTAATGATACGTTTTGGTAAACACTTTGGTTAGCTTCTACAAAAAAGGCCTGGAAGATAAAGCCCATTTCTTGGGAACGAAACTTATCCATGGCTTTCCGCTTAAGCTGGTGCAAAGTCCGGCCGTCAATAACAATACTGCCATCATCAGGGTGATCAAGACCACTCATAATGTGCATTAAGGTGGATTTGCCTGACCCGCTTTTTCCGATAATTGCTACTGTTGAACCATTCGGAATCTTGAAATTAACATTTTCCAGGGCCGTAAAAGAGCTCTGTTTTTTACCATATACTTTGCTGACGTTGTTGACTTCGATCATCA
>JBKJPJ010000024.1:0-3935 GCA_046595225.1 Saccharimonadales bacterium (SeqCode) | reverse complement strand
ATTTGGCATACTCCATGACTGTTTGTCACACCATTGGATCATTGAAGAAGATGCCCTCCACTTGACCGGTGTCAAAGAACATCTTAGCTAGCTCGATGTTGCGAGCTTGGCTACCATGTATAGTGGCAGCGCTGTTATCGGCTGTTACGACGTCAACATCAATCCCTTTGTCATGGCTAGCATGGCCCTCTGCGGCATTGAAATCTTCAAAGACCAGCGGACTTTCGGGGTGAAGTTCTTTCCACTTTATGCCGGCTGTATAACTGGTTTGAATTAACGCTTCACTACCGGAGTGCACGTCGGGATTAGGATTTGTAAAACGATATTCACCATTTGGAGCATCGGGCATTCGAACATAATTTTTCTGTAATTTGACGACATTTGAGGGAATGATGACATTCGGACTTACTGGAATTTCAGCATTTTTTGCAGCAGCCTGTACCCATTGGCTAAAAAGGGCTAGTTTATTGACATTATTCCATAATTCGTCCCATTTCTGCTGGGTCATTCCCGGAATTTTTAATGGCTGATCTTCGGTGAGTTTTGCTAAATCTATTCCTGTGTTAGCATCTCGAATCCAAGCTGCAACTTTAGCCGGGGGCACTCCTTCGATCTTCGAAACAACATCAATGATAGTCAAAACTTGGGGACCAGGTTTTGCTTTCCAAATTGCAGTGTCTGGTGTGACTGCCGGCATTTCAGTCTTTGGGACTATCGGTAATTGGTTTGGTGTTAGCGTTGCGGGAGCTACAGATGGGGCTTGAACATGATTAGCCAATGATCTTGGTAAAACTATCCGTTGTCCACCGTAGTACTCGTCAAAGTTGGGCAGGTTGTTAGCAGCCGCAACAGCAGCTACCATTTCTGGGTTGACCCTACCATATTGTTGCTCAATAAGATTCCATACCACTTCGCCGGTACGAATAGTGTGTGTGTGATCTATAGCCTCTGGTAGCTGTACTTGCTGATTTGGATTAATAACTGGTCCGTTTAATGTGTTGAATGCAGGTACGGCATCAGCAATTTCCGCGGGGGTCATAGTGGTATTTTCGGCCATGGTACTCCAGGCACTGCCACCAGGTTTTACCGGTACCGTTTTGACCACTGGAGCTGGTTGGATTTCGGCGGCGTAGGCTGGTTGTACGTCAGTAAGTGCTATGGCACCACTCAGTAATGCACCTGCAGCTAATGCGCCACCAATAATTTTGGGGCCGAGGTAACGGTCTTCGACAATATTAGCCCATGTTTGAGGGTCGATTTCTATAGCCAGATTTTGTGAATGTTGTAGATCTTGATTGCTCATGAGTTCTCCTTAATTATTTGTTGAGTTAGTTATGTATAGTTGCTATGCAGACAGAGAAAATGGGGCACAAATAGTAGCGGGTAAGGGAGCGAGGTGATACAGACAAAAAACTTGTCCGATCGTTTCCCCGCCCCCTTACTCGACTTACCTGGTTTTACTAGGACCCTTCTTGTGCGAACGCTGGCTTACCCGGAACCACCATGATCGATAGACCATCATGGCTACGGGAGCCCGGAAGTACATGAAGAGTAAGAAAACCGCACTTATGGCCAGTAAGAACACCTTGCGACCTTCTGGAGTGGTTCCTGAGTGGAGTTCACCGAGACCGAACACGTAGATTGCTACGTAAGCGGCATATGCCACGCACACGGCTCCGACGATTCTTCCCAGATCACTTCGCTTTTTCAGTTGTCTGAATCCACGAGAGTAGTGCTTAACTTCCTCGGAACGAGGAATTTCCTCTCGGTCGCCGGGATCTTCGACACTCACATTTGGTCGCCGCGAGCGACGGCTCATAGTTATCTCCTTGTTTGATGGTCAACAATATTGATGGTTCAAGGGATTTGTGCCCTCTGACTGCATAGCATCTGCGTTTTGGCACAGACGTCTGGTTATATGTTCGGATGTACGACTCTAAAGATTTTTGTGGGTTGTGGAGCATATCATTTTTGATTTTGGAAATAGTTGAGGGAGTGCAGCACAGAGCCGCCACTACGTTCGTGGTCAGCTCTGTGCCGCTTGTCCCTTTATAATTTCTCAATTACATTACTTGCATCACCTCCTCGGGTAACATCTTGCTAAGTTACGGCACCAATCTGCATACCGTATGACGGTTGTCCACGGTAAACTTGGTAGCTTGGAAGGCCTTGGGTACGTGCCGCATGTCGTTCTGTTGGAACGCAGGCTGCCCCGTAAACGAGACATGCACGTGACTGGCAGGAATCCCCTTTCGTTTGGCATCATCTTGGTAGGTTTGGACAATTGCCCGCTTGGTTGCTGGCCAGGCCGCCTTCATACAGCTACTACCACCGATGATTGATTGGGCAAAGGCTTCAGCTTCTAGAGTCAAACGAGAACCATTCTCGTTAACTAAAAAGAAGTTGACGATGGGCAAGAGTTTCACCAGTTTTCGTCCAGCACCGGGATGGTAGCTTACCGATTGTGCGGTGGCTGCTGGCTTGACGCGGGGCCGATTTAAGACGGTTTGCGATGCATCAATTTTCACCAACCACGATGTATCTGTATGCTTGACTGTTGCTCCCGTTGCGGGGAAACAAGTGTCAACATCGCCGATTGCCGTCATAGTGATGGTGTCGGTGTTGTACGTTAAGTTAACGTCAATGAGTGGGGCGTGTGCCGTGCTCTTGGCTTCTCCTTTTAACGGTACAACGGCATCAATACGAGCTTTACACGATAGGTCCAAGGGACGAACGCGCACTTCGGCAACACCGGTTGTACGAGCCTGATCACGCCGTTCGGTATTGAAAATTGAATCAAATACTCCGAACAGGTTGAGCACCAGTACCAGGACCAGTACGATCACCACCAATCCAATGATTGATGGGAGATTCTTGATGACCTTCATGAGGTTACTCCTAAGGTTATGATCTGTTAGACCAATGATGAAGCAATGATATGCTCCGAACATATAACCAGTGTTAAGGTGCCTCGAATAAACCTGATGTTGGGTAACCAGATACTCGAAAAATGACGGGTATAATCCCGCTTTATGTGCAACAAAAAGGCCTCTGACAGCTATTGTCGCCGAGGCCTCTGGTTGTGTGAACACGATGTTCTACAGATATCAACTAGAGTTCGGCTGACCGGTTTCGCTACTAGCTCCACGTTGTCCAAGCGACCAATTTACGGACAAGGTTTCATTGCTTTCAGCCCTAATGTGCTAAAACATAGTATACACGCTTCCTGCGGATTGTCAAAAGTATAAAAAATTAACTTATTATTAAATCTTTTAACCGTTGTTGACTAAAGGGACTGATGTGCCTACAATTGTAATTACTATGCAATCATCAATAATTCAGATTGGAAACTCAAAAGGCGTACGGCTTTCAAAAGAAGTTTTAATTAAAAGCGGTATTCACAAGGATATCGACATCAAAGTTAAAAAGGGTGAAATTAAGATTGTTCCGGCGAAAAACATTGAAAAAACATCTAGTTTTGGGTCAGTTTCGGAAGCTTCATTTGCAAAGGATTGGCTTCGTCCAGAAGAGGATGCAGCATGGAAAAGCTATCAATCGGGCAAGTAGTGCTGGCGAACTTTCCTTTCTCTGATCTAAGATCTACAAAAGTAAGGCCATGTTTGGTCATTGGGTTAGCTGAGTTTAATGATGTAGCACTTTGTCAAATTACCAGCCAGCGTTACGGGAGCACAAAAGCACTAACTCTTGGGTCGGCAGATTTTGCGCAGGGTTCCTTAGTGATAGATAGTTATATTAGACCAGACAAAATTGCTACCCTTGATAAAAGCATGATTCAACAAGTTTTAGGTTTGCTTGCGGATAATAAATTACGCGAGGTAAAACAACGTTTGAAGAGATTCTTAGAGATCACATAAAAATTCAGAATCTAGTTCAGCTAATATTCAGCCATTACAGCTTACAATTATAGTATGCGA
>JBKJPJ010000012.1:0-5298 GCA_046595225.1 Saccharimonadales bacterium (SeqCode) | reverse complement strand
TATATATGTTTTTAATATGTCGGCCAACTGGTGTACGAGTAACCCCAAATAGTTGTGCAATTTGCTCTTGAGTAAGCCACATTGTCTCACCATCAAAAGCAATATGAACCGGAGGCTTTTTACTACCGGCGATATAAACGACTAATTCGTTTTTGGAACTGACCTCTGCTTTCATCCAGCTATTATCTCATAATTTAACAGGGAGTGATCAAATATTAACTTCCTTAATTAGACATCTAAGAAAACAATCACTTGGTCGGCTTTGACGTGCATAATGCCCCGCGATATTTGGACGTGTTCTTCGTTACCGTCAACTCTTACCACTACTTCGCCAAGCGTTAGTAATGTCATAAAGTTATGATGCTGCGGCAATATATCAAAGGGCCCCGTTTTATTGATTGCCGAGATACTAAAAGCATCGCCGTCAAAATAAACTTTAAAGGGCGAATAGACCTTGACGCGCATAGTTGCATTGCCGCTGCGCCGGGAAAGATCACTGGCTACGGCTTTGTTATCACTTGATAGTTTAGCCTGTACGGTTGCTTGCTGGGTAGCGTTTTTTGTAACGGAAGATTCGGCCATAATTAGGCAATAATTTCCTCAATGCTTTGCAGCGTTTGCTCACGGGTAAAGAAGTCACCCGGTACTCCGTTGTGCTTTTCCATAACAAACATGTTCTGCGTAAAATTAGCTATTAACTTCTTGGCTTTGGCATAATCGGCCCGGTCAACCGGCGAAAGTTCATTCTCGCCAATAATAGCAATGATGTTCTTTAAAGATTCATATTTTTGCAATAAGGACTGCACTTGTACGCTTAATATATAGTGTCGGTCGCCGACAATTTCGGGCATCAATAATGATGACGTGGTCCGGCTAAGGTCGACTGCCGGGCGTACCCCTTGCTCGGCCACTTTCCGCGACAACACAATGGTTGAATCCAGCTCATGCTGTATCATCTGCACCGCCGGATCAGAAAGGTCGTCTGCCGGTACATAAATGGTTTGAACCGATGTTATAGAGCCTTTTTCATTAGAACTTAAGCGGTCTTGCAAAATTTTAATGTCCGAGAATATGGTAGCTTCATAACCTCCCTCATTGGGAACTTGATCCAGAATGGTAGCCAGCTCGTTACGGGCTTGGACGAAGCGATACATATTATCTGCAAAAAACAATATATCTTTGCCTTCTTCATCTCGAAAATATTCGGCTAAGGCAACTGAGGATATACCCACCAAAGACCGCTGAACCGGATTCTCATTCATCTGACCAAAGAACATACAGGTATTTTTAAGCAGATCATTGGTTCTGAGCGTATCCCACAGCTCGTGGCCCTCGCGGATACGCTCGCCAATGCCGGCAAAGAAAGACAACCCACTGCCACTTTTGGCTATATTGTTTATAAGTTCCATAGTCAACACCGTTTTACCGACGCCGGCGCCTCCGATAATACCAATCTTGCGGCCTTTCACAAACGGAGTAAAAAAGTCGATCACTTTGATGCCGGTTTCCAAGATCTCTGGTTTAGCTACACTGAAGTCAGTTGAGCGGGGTGGGATTTTCATAATATCCTTGTACTTGATATGGTCTCCGCTAATTGCTGGTTGACCATCCAAGGGCTCACCGAACGCATTTAAGATTCGCCCAATAGCGACCTCACCTACGGGAATCTCTATACCCTTACCCGTCGTGGCCGCTTCCATTCCCTTTTGTAAACTCCTGTCGGTATGCACATTTAAGCAAAGCGCAATGCCGCCGGGCTCCAGATGGTCAACGAGTAATTTAGTACTTCGTGAATTTTGGACAATGATTAACTCGCCAACAGAAGGGGATTCTTCATCAAACTGAACCTTAACCACAAGATCTTTGATTGAAGTAATTTGCCCCATGCTCATGCTGATAGCCTGGACTTGCGCATACCGTTAATGATTTCCTTCAAGCGTTCATCTTTAAGTGACCTTCGGGCGCGGTTATAGGCCAAATGAAGATCATCTTTAGATTCATCAGCCCGCTCGTGAGCGGCCGACATGGCCCTAAAGCGGCTGGCGTACTGAGCCAATTTGGAACCTAATATAACCTGGCTAATGGCAATTTGCATCATTGAGCGCTCTAGGTGGTTAATAACGTAATAAGTACTTGGCTCGAACAAGTAGTTAGCTTCACTTATCTGTTCCGCAGCTTGGGTGGCATTGGCGCCCTGTTCTTGTACAGCACGGGACAACTCGATACTGCGGGCATCTTGATTCATTAAAGACACATATTCTTGGTAAAAAACGGTGGTCGTTCGATATAACTGTACTTCACGAACAATGGGGGTCACGTTAATATTTTTATCTTGACTGGGCATTTTAAAGTACTTTTTAAAGCTGACTCCGCGCTGTGCCAGTTGCACTACACCGTGGTGGCCTATAACAATGACGTCGTGCGTATTCTTGTTGTACGTTTGTAACATGAGTTGGACAACTTTTTGATCAATATCCCCACTAAAACCGCCCTCTGCCGTGATAATGATATACAAGTCTTTTTCCGCAACATCCACTGCCACGTTTTGCCGTCCAAAACGAAATAAATCATCAGGGCGTATTTGTGAATAAATGTGCCACAATTCATCAAAAAATTTACCAGCATCCTGTACCTGATTTTTGATCTGAGCGATCCGCATACTGGCTATTCCTTCAAAAACACTGGTCAATTCTACGAGGGTACCCATGGCCGCTTCTTCCCGCTCGATATCGTTCGGCTTTTTCATGATCGTGCCTGTTCTTTTTGCTTTTCTTCGGCTTTTTCGCGTACTTTTTTGTCGTGCCGGCTTTCATGTTCGTCAGTGATCGGCGGAATAACTGTGGCTCTGGTTGCAGTTGTTGCAGTAACGGGAACCGGCGCTCCAACTACACATAAACTCTGGAGTTCGTCGCGGACCGTAGCATAGTGGGTGTCATCTTGTATTCGGGCGGCAAAATCTACGGCGTGCAATTTAAGCGTGCTGGTATCTAATTTGGCATTTTTATCGAGGTTAAGTACAATATCGAGCATTAATTGTTGGGCCATCAGGGAATAGATGTCGGTAGGACTTTGGGTAAGAATTTCGAAAATATACTTACCTAGTTGCAAACTTCGTTTGGCCTCTTCGGCGAGTTC
Source organism: Saccharimonadales bacterium (SeqCode) (assembly GCA_046595225.1). GTDB lineage: Bacteria > Patescibacteriota > Saccharimonadia > Saccharimonadales > OMJO01 > CAZBRC01. The sequence continues at coordinate 2,163 of JBKJPJ010000012.1, read as the reverse complement.
GGAACCAAAGCGGGAAAATTCCTGCGCTTGGCGGTAGTCTGCAAGTAATTTAAGAGTCTGTGAAGCCAGAGATTTTTGGCGTTTATTGTGACCGACGCCCCCAACCCGGGTAACCGACAGGCCCATACTAATAGCCGGCCGCACGCCGTCGCGGAAGATGTCCATATCGAGGATCCACTGGCCGTCAGTGATCGACATTATGTTAGTTGGCAGGTATGCAGTTATATCACCCCCTGCGGCCAGCACTAGTGGGATACTGGTTAAATGCTTGCCGTTCCTTTCGAGCCGTCCGGCCCGTTCTAACAAACTGGAGTGAGCATAAAACATATCTCCAGGGTAGGAATCCCGCCCTGGACTGACTCCCGATAATAATGCGATTTCACGGTAGGTATGGGCATGACTGGTCAGGTCATCATAAATAATAATGGTATCTTGGTTTAATTGCTGCCATAGGTATTCGGCCATCGAACAAGCCACATACGGTGCCAAGTAACTGAGTATCGGTGATTCAAACATCGTTGATACCACTACTATGGCCCGCGCTAGACCACCACTTTCTGCTAACCGCGTGAGCAGCATGTCTACATCGGTCCGGCGCTTGGCAATTAAGGAATACACCACTACTTGGTCGGTATTTTTTTGGTTGATAGTTAATTGGGTCACCAGGCTACTTTTGCCCGATTTACTATCTCCCAGAAGTGCTATACGCTGCCCCCGCACCAGCGGGTACAGGGCATCGATTGCCGTTACGCCACTTTCTAACTGAGTATCGAGCAGTTTCCGTTCATTCAAGGGGGGTGCAGTGTTAAAAACGGGCCAGACAGCATCGGCCGCTATGGGACCTTTGCCATCGAGCGGATCTCCGGTAACCGACACCACTCGGCCAATAAAATCTTTACCTACTTTACAAACCAGCTCTTGATGTTGAATTACAGCTACCATGCCGTTATGCAAAGTGTCAGTTCCTAGATGCAGCACTACTACCCATCCATCAAGAATCTGATGAACTAGTCCTTTACTGCCATCTTCAAACATTACCAATGCATGGGTACTGCACGGCTGTAACCCCTTAACCTGAATTAGAAATCGGTCAACTCCGATAACTTCGCCCACCGGATTGCCCGCTTTAACTAAGCGGTTAAAATGTTGGGAAGCAGCACTCATTGGCCTGGTGCCTCTAGGCTTTTGATTAACAAACTGCGCTTGCTGATAAGTTGTTGCCGCAAGCTAAAATCAAAGTATTTGTTAGGGGTACGCACAATACACCCTGCGCCAATATTTGGTTGTAAGCCTACTTGAACCAGCAGCATGGGGTGAATTTCTTGGCGCAGCCAGCTTATTAATCGCTTTAAAAACAAAGGTGAAGGATCGGCACTAAAGCTCATATGCAGTAGCGGCGCCTCACGGTTAACCTCTTTTAAATATTCAATGAGATGCTGCCGTTGGTCTTCTACTAAAATGTTTAATTTATTGTCAGTCAACATATCGTCCAGCATTTTACTGGTACGGGGCATCTTAACATTGGTACCAGGTTCACGTATGGCCGATTGAGCCAAGAAATCGTCAACCGCATTCGCTTCGCGCAATAAACGGCCGACGTCTACCTTGCCGACCACCTGCAAGGGGAGGCTCAGAATGTCATTACGCGCCATCGGTAATATCCTGGACTATAGCTACCTTATTTGCTTCAAGATCGGCCAAAATGTACTCCAACTGGTCGTTCAAATCTATTTGATCACCAATAGCAGCTAGAACATAATGATTTACTATATCCGCTAAATTGTCCTGAAAATGTTTAATTAGCCGGGTTTTTTCGGCGCTGACTTCTTGTTGCAACTGCTGGCTCATAACCTGCCGCTGTTGTTCGATTGCCTCTTGGGTTTTATTGATAGAATCAAGAGCCAATTGTTTGACATCGGTAATAGATTCTTCATACTTCACGAACTCTTCTTCAAGTTTTTTGGTAATTTCCTGTTTCATGTATTCATTCAGCTCGGAGGTAGTCAGACGCAAATCCTGTTGTAAGAACATAGCATTTTCACCAATGATTTTTTCAAAATGCAACCGTCCGCGGTTGCGGAGTTCTTCACGAAATTCATCGTTAAAGATATGCTCGATGTCTTTTTCGGCGCGGTCAACTATGACACCGTCGGCACCCGCAAC
>JBKJPJ010000105.1:0-8380 GCA_046595225.1 Saccharimonadales bacterium (SeqCode) | reverse complement strand
CGTCGATGATTTTGCCTCCGTGACCGATATTGCTGTAAGTCCAAAAGTACAGCAGGAAAACGGATAATGATGAGTAAATTAAATAATGTAACCGTAAAAGGAGTTAAATAATGCAATATTTTGCAGAAATTACCGGAAACTTGGATGTTGTCGGTAAAGGAATTATGTTAGGTTTTGGTATGATTGGGCCCGCAATTGGAATTGGCTTGATGGGTGCTGCATTTATGAATGCAGTTGGACGTAACCCTGAAGCAGCTAAATTCTTCGGTCAAATCCTGGTTGTGATCGCTATTGTTGAGCTGATGGCCCTGTTAGTCTTCGCTTCGATTTTCATTATTAAATAACAGACAAATGTAAGGAGAATGCATGGTAGTTACCCTGTTCGCAGCAGAAGAAACAGCATCCGGTATTAGCACTCTTGGTGTTAGCCTGAGCTCGCTGATCATTCAGCTGGTTACCTTCTTGTTGGCAATTTTCTTATTGAAGAAGTTTGCCGTCAAGCCAATAGTGAAGTTACTCGAAGAGCGCCGTACGGTTATTGAAGATGGTGTATCACTTGGTCATAAAATGGAAAAAGAACAAGCTCGGCTGGAACAAAAATCTGCTGAAATTGTCCGTGAAGCCCGCCACGAGGCTGACCGTATTATTGGCGATGGCCAAAAAGAAGCCCGAGAGATTTTGCGCGAAGCTGAAAAAGTCGGTAAACGAAAGTCCGATGTTATGGTGGCCGATGCCGAAGTTCGCATAAAAGAAGAGTCCCATCAAGCTAAGCGGCGGCTCGAAAAAGACATTGCTGGCTTAGTATCTGAGGCAACTGAAGTTGTAGTAGGAGAAAAAGTTGATTCCAAGCGAGATGACGAAATCATAGAAAAGGCCGTTAAAGAACACATCAAAGGATCATCTAAATAATGAATCAATCCCGTCATCACCAGGCAGAAGTAATTGCAAAACGTACTATGCAGACTGTTTCCAGGCCGAAATTAGCGCAGGAGATTGCCGCTTATTTGTTAGAAACTAAGCAGACCGCACAACTCGAATCTTTACTGCGTGATGTTATGGCCTACAGGGCTGATAACGGTGTGGTTGAGGCTACGGTTGTATCAGCCCATCCTCTAAACAATGATATAAAAGATCGCATTAAAACTATTTTAAAATCACAGTATCCGCATGCTAAAACTATGCTACTTGATGAAGAAATTGATCCTTCGATGATTGGTGGATTAAAAATCGTCATGCCCGGTGAGCAGTTAGATGCTACCCTGGCCACCAAATTGAATACATTTAAGCGCTTAACCGCACAAGAGATGAATTAGGAGCATAGCTATACCATGAGTGAATTATCTATTACCGAGCTGGCAGCTGATATCCGAACAGCTATTAATGAGCTCAAAACCCGTCCAGAAATTGAACGCGTTGGTGTGGTTACCCGCGTCAGTGACAATGTAGTTTGGATTTATGGGCTAACAGAGTGTGGTTATAATGAAATGGTTAGTATTAGCGCTACCGATGGCACTGAAGTTATTGCTTTTGCTTTTAACCTGGGCCAGGACGAAATTGGCGCCGTACTATTGGGTGACGACACGGTTATTAAAGCCGGCGCCACCGCCAAACTGACCGGTAAAATTGTAGAAGTACCGGTGGGACCGGAACTGATCGGGCGAGTAGTTGACCCTATGGGACGGCCGCTTGACGGCAAAGGTGCAATCAAGGCAGTTAAAACGAGCCCTGTGGAACGGACGGCGCCCGGCGTTTTGGCTCGTAAAAGCGTCCATGAACCTCTAATGACCGGTTTGACGGCCATCGATGCCATGGTACCGATTGGCCGCGGCCAACGGGAATTACTTATTGGTGACCGCCAAACCGGTAAAACTGCTGTAGCCATCGACACGATGATCAACCAGCACCGCCAAAACACCGGTGTTATTAACATCTACGTAGCTATTGGCCAAAAACTCAGTAAAGTAGCCCGTTTAATTGAACGTCTTAAGCGTGAAGGTGTTATGGACCAAACCATCGTCGTGGTAACCAGTGCCGCTGACCCGGCTAGCTTGCAATATCTGGCACCCTACGCCGGTTGTGCCATGGGTGAATACTTCCGTGACGAAGGTAAACACGCTCTGATTATTTATGATGATCTTACCAAGCACGCCGCCGCCTATCGCCAAATGTCCCTGTTACTTCGCCGCCCACCCGGCCGCGAAGCCTATCCTGGTGACGTTTTCTACCTGCACTCCCGATTATTAGAACGCTCTGCCAAGCTCAGTGACGATCTCGGCTCCGGTAGCTTAACGGCGTTACCGATCATCGAGACCCAAGCCGGTGATATTAGTGCCTATATTCCTACTAATGTAATTTCTATTACCGACGGCCAAATATTTATGGAAACGAATTTGTTTTACCAGGGTATCCGCCCAGCTATATCGGTTGGCTTGTCGGTTTCACGGGTAGGCGGTAACGCCCAGACTAAAGCCGTTAAAAGTGTGGCTAAATCACTGCGTTTAGAATTAGCCCAATTCCGTGAACTGGCCGCTTTTTCACAATTTTCCACCGATTTAGACGCCGAAACCCGTCATCGCATTGAGCGCGGTCAGCGCTTAACTGAGCTGCTCAAACAACACCAGTACAGCCCGTACGCCATATGGCAAATGTACGCTATTCTTTTAGCTGCCACGGAAGGTTGTTTCGACACCGTGCCACTAGATAAAGTTAAAATTGTGGAAGCTAATTTACTGCGCGAACTCAAGCAAAACGAAGCTGCCATGATCAAGACCATTGATACCGGCAACGAGCCAGATGCAAAAGCTAAAGAAACCATTGTCAAGCTGGCTCATAAAATTGCCGAAAGTTACATACCTGGCGATAAAAAGGCAGAAAGTAAATAATCGATGTCTGACAGAATGACTAATGTAGATCTAGAATTCGACCCAGATGTGCTTGCTACGAGCTTATTCCCCGATGTCCACGATGGCTGGGAACGACAGCACGCTGCCTTTTGCTTGCGAACGGGTAAAACAGCTGTAGAAACTGGTGTGTTGCGACCACCCTTGGATGTTAACCCCGCCGATACTATAGAATTTATAGCCGGCCTCAGTGTATGGGAAGTTCTTCATGCTAGAGACAACGGAGACGGAATCCGTGTCTAGTACCATTGCCCTCAAACGCCGAATAGGATCTGTCAAAAATACCCGTCAGATCACTAAAGCTATGGAGTTAGTTGCTGCTAGTAAAATGCGCAAAGCCCAAGAGTTTGCTGCGCGGGGCCGGGCCTACCGTGAAGCAGCTTATTCACTCTTAACTCGTTTAAGCAAGATAACAGAGGTCGAAGAACACCCGCTGTTCGTAAAGCGAGCTGTCAAAACCCGCTTGTACGTGCCCATTACCAGTAATGGTTCATTAGCCGGAGCCTACAATGCTAACATTTTGCGTATCCTTACCAAAGCTATCTTGGCAGATCAAGCAGCCGGTATCAAAACCCAAGTGCTGGCTATTGGTAAGCAAGGTGCCCACTTTGTGCGACGCATCGAAGGTGTCGACTTGGTTGCGGCGTATACCGAGCTGCCCGATCAGCCATCGGCCAACGACGTACGGCCTATCTTGAGTACGATTGTGGACTTGTACCGTACTTCACAAGTAGATGATGTGGAGCTACTCTACACCGAATTTAAATCAAATTTGGTGCAAAATGCCATGGCCTTGGCTCTGTTGCCGGCCCGTTTTGACGAAGTAGCAGATGTCGGCTCACTTGAAAACACTACCTTTGAACCCTCGGTTAGTGAAGTGCTCGATAATGTGGCTGAGCGTCTGATAGAAATCCAGCTTTGGCAAGCACTGCTAGAAGGGCTAGCCAGTGAGCATTCAATGCGGATGATGGCCATGAAAAATGCCACTGATAATGCCTCTGACATAATCGATGATTTGACCCTGGAATTCAATACCGCCCGCCAGGCGGCCATCACCCAGGAATTAGCCGAAATAACCGGTGGAGCGGAGGCAATGAAATGACCGATAAAATTGATGAACCACTACCAATACAAGACCCAGAATTAGATTCTCAATCAACAATGGATAGAATAGCCGCCAGCGCCTTGATTTCAGAAACCTTTCGTAGCTTGCCAGATCGGCTACCGGTGCACAATACCTTTCGGCGGCCCGCTGGATTTGATGAAGAAGGATTTGATTGATTATGAAGAAGATTAATACGGAGGCATTATGGCAGTAGCAGAAAAGACTAAAAAACTAGTACTGGTGGCTGATGGCAAAATCAGTCAGATCGTTGGAGTTGTGTTAGACGTTGACTTCCCTGTCGATAAACTACCCGCAATCTATAACGCCTTAAAAGTACAGACCGAAGATAATCGAGAAGTTGTTCTAGAGGTTGCCCAGCACTTAAGCGAGTCATCAATTCGTGCTATTGCGTTATCTACCACCGATGGACTACGTCGCGGGACTGCTGTCCATGACACTGGTGCGCCAATTAGTGTGCCTATTGGCGAAGAAACATTGGGACGCATGTTTAATGTTATTGGTGAACCCATCGATGATAAAGGTGGTACTTTTAAAAACAAAGCCCCAATTCACCGATTGCCACCTGCCCTTATTGAGCAATCTGGTAGTGTTGAAATTCTTGAAACCGGCATTAAAGTTATCGATTTAATCTGCCCGATGACCAAAGGTGGAAAAGTAGGACTTTTCGGAGGTGCGGGTGTTGGCAAAACCGTGCTTATTCAGGAGTTAATTAACAACATAGCTAAGTTCCATAGCGGTTACTCGGTATTTGCTGGTGTTGGTGAGCGAACCCGCGAAGGTAATGACCTGTACCACGAAATGGCCGATTCTGGAGTACTCGACAAAACATCCCTGGTTTTTGGACAGATGAATGAACCACCGGGTGCCCGTCTGCGGGTTGCCTTATCGGGCTTGGCAATTGCTGAAGGCTTCCGTGATCACGGAAGTGACGTACTGCTTTTCATTGATAACATCTTTCGCTACACCCAAGCAGGTGCTGAAGTTTCGGCTTTATTGGGCCGGCTGCCGTCTGCGGTGGGTTATCAGCCAAACCTTGCCCAGGAAATGGGCATCCTCCAAGAACGTATTACCAGTACTCGCAAGGGCTCAATCACCTCTGTTCAGGCCGTTTATGTTCCTGCCGATGACTTTACAGATCCTGCTCCTGCGACCACCTTTGCTCATTTAGACTCTACCATTGCCCTCAACCGTGCACTAACGGAACAGGGTCTATATCCAGCCGTTGACCCACTCGACAGCAGTTCCACCATATTGGATCCCGAAATTGTCGGTGAAGAACATTACGAAGTCGCCCGTGAGGTCCAACGTATGTTGCAACGTTATAAAGATTTACAAGACATTATTGCAATCTTAGGTATGGAAGAATTGTCGGACGAAGACAAACAAACGGTCAACCGTGCCCGTCGTATACAGCGCTTCTTAACCCAGCCATTTTTTGTAGCTGAAGTTTTTATTGGAAAGCCCGGTAAATATGTACCACTTGCCGAAACTATTGCTGGTTTCCGTGAAATCTTAGATGGCAAACATGACGACAAAAGCGAAAGCGCCTTCTATATGAAGGGTAACATCAGCGAAGTAAAGGACGAAAAATAATGTCCGGTCCGGAGTGCAATCCATCAATAGAATCTCAGCTGCCAGAAAATGAAGATTTTTTGAACCGTCATTTTGGTAAAGATACCGGCTGGCCCCCTGTTGAAGACACAGTATCTGAACAACGTTCAGCAGAAATAACCCCACCAATTATAGAAGAACGCGACCCGTTTGTTGTATTTGCAGATGGTTTTATGGATGCGGATTCTGGATTCACGGGTAGGAATTAACCGTGCTGCGACTTGAATTAGTTACATTAGATGGCATTAAGGTGGCTGAAGATGTCTACGAGGTTATTATACCAACTTTGAGCGGATATATAGGTGTACTGCCTGGCCACATGCCCCTAGTGAGTGTCGCCACAAACGGTGTTATTAGTGTTCGTCGCAAGCCAACCGATAGTGATGCCGAACAGGAACACTATGCCACTCAAGGTGGTGTAATCGAGGTAAACGACAACGTTTTAAGTATTTTAGTAGATGAGGCTGATCATGCCGATGAAATCAACGAAGCTGAGGTAAAAAAGGCTTTTGAAGCGGCTCAAAAACTTAAGGCAGAGGCCAAGGACCAGGTTTCACTGGAACATGCTCAGAGTTTAGTTGACCGTCAAGCAGTCCGATTACAGGTTGCCGGATTAAAACGCCGCACCCGACGCTAGCAGCCTAAAAAGTTGTGGAATTGTAGAAAAAGGTTTGTAATCGGTACAAAGCGTACTATGCTTACAGTATATAATTAAATTGGAGGATTCCATGTGTGGAAGGAACAAGATTGCCGACATTGTGGCGGAATTTATGGGTACTGCAGTGCTATCACTTGCTGTACTGTCGATGAGTATTTATAAAACGTTACCGTATTTCCCAGCAGGAGCAGCTGCCTTTACGTTTGCACTAATGGTGTTAGTTATTGGTCCAATCTCTGGCGCACATCTTAACCCAGCTTTAACGTTAGGTAGATGGACATTGCGTACAATAAGTTCATTAGAGGCATTAGTGTACATTATTGCTCAAATGCTTGGTGGCTTAGCCGCTTGGCGTCTAGGTTCTTACTTGCTTAACTCACCACTTAAAAATAGCGCAGCCAGTAAAATGGATTGGCGCGTATTTGTGGCCGAAGCCATCGGTGCTTTAATCTTTGGTTTCGCTGTGGCCGCTGCTGTTAAGCGTGGTTATGATGGTTTGCAGTCTGCAGCCATTCAAGGGAGTGGGTTATTCATTGGTATTTTAGTTGCATCATTAGGGTCTCTTGGCGTTTTGAACCCAGCGGTGGCTCTTGGTACCCAGAGTTGGAGCCCGGCCTACGTTTTAGCACCTATTGTCGGTGTAATTGTAGGAATGACCCTGTATGTGCTGATGACTGAACCTATCGGAGTGCCCATCCGCTCCAGAAATAGCACAGTCAATAGAAAATCTAATCGAAGATAGCTCGAAGATAGCTCGAAGATAGCTCGAAGATAGCTTTACTCCATAATTTACGAGATCGTTAAATAATAAAAAGAACCTCCGTTTCGGGGTTCTTTTTATATTCTGCCTTCCAGTAAGTCATTCTCAAAAGCAGTTATTCCGGTTAGGTCTGTTTGGTAGCTACTAATATCAGGAAAATCGAGGTCTTTTACATGTTTCCATACAACCTGCGATAAGCTGCTCAGCCGCGTAATTTCATCGGGGGATGGGTGATAACTACGGCTTAGTTCTTTACTGTTTTGAGCTTCAAGGTAAACCATCTGACAAATAAGATTAGTAGTGGGAACTAACGGGCTGAGCTGAGCCAACAGGGCATAAAACACCAATTGGTTACGATGTTTCCAAGCTCGGACTCCCTCATCACCTGCCTTTGCATTAAGTGAGAGGAGCGGCCGACCAGTTTTGTAATCAATTATCTGGGTGGCGTCTTCATTTATATGTATACTATCGAGTTTGCCATTGAGCTTAGCATCCCCGGCAACAACGTCTTTTATAGCGTATTCTGGTTTAGCCCCTTTCTTAAAAGTAAAATTATTCGCATCGAACAGATGTTTAATAATACGGTTACCCCGCGCCAGCTGTTTTTTATAGTCGCTATGAGCCAATCCCTGCAGTTGCAGCGACTGAACAAACTGTTTATATACGGCGTCGGTAGTAAAATTATCCTGATTTGTTAGATTTTGGCCCAATTGCATGGCGTCATGGACTGCCGTTCCCAGAGCTGCAGCCGGAGATTTAGCCGAAGGCAAGCGAAGAATATTCCGTTCAAAAAAGTGCTGCGGCCCCCCATTCGTTACATCTAAAAAGTTAATTAAGTGGGTAACGCTCATGGTGTAGTTTTCTAACCAAGATCGGAGTAATGCTTTTTCGTCGGTCTGCTCCAGGCGGGGCCACCGGAGCGCCGTTTCTAATGTTGTTTGTAATTCTGTATTTCTTTGGGGTTTGATCATTTCTACCGTCAGGCCATCAATAATTGGGCTCGCCAAAATAGCCTCGCCTTTAATTGATTGTTCATAACTTGCTAGTAACAAGCTACGCCGGGCACGGGTGGCTGCCACATACATTAGACGCACATAATCGTCACTGTCGTCGTCGGCCGGACGTAAGGGCAAGTTGGCGGGCGGCATACGGCCTTTTGCCCGGGGAGACCATTCATCGTGGGAGGCATCAATCACCGCAACGGCATCGTACTCCAGGCCTTTTGCTTTATGAACTGATAACAGTTCCACAAAGCGTTCGCCGCTCTGAAATGGGGTGGTATCAGCTAAAATCCGGCTGTTTTGCTGCATAAGATCCACAAAGGC
>JBKJPJ010000025.1:0-2514 GCA_046595225.1 Saccharimonadales bacterium (SeqCode) | reverse complement strand
CCGCCAATAATAAAGGGGGTGATTCTTACATCTCCTAAATACTGCGAAAATAACCAAGCCAAGGCAGAGACAAAGCCTATAAACAGAGCCATTATGAAAACAGTTTTACGCTTGTTGGCAGAAATTTGACTATACATGCAGCCAGCCTACAGAATTATTAAAATTTAACTTCGGTGGGGTTTTTTACAGCTGCAGCTTCGGCCTCATCGAGCTCAAAGAATTCACGTTTCTTAAAACCGAGCATACCGGCAAAAATATTCGTCGGGAACGTTTGGATTTTGATGTTCAAATCTCGAGCGGAACCATTGTAAAAGCGCCGTGATGCCTGAATTTTATCTTCGGTATCTACTAATTGAGCCTGCAAATCTCTAAAATTCTCACTTGCTTTAAGGTCTGGGTAGGCTTCGGCAACGGCAAATAAGCTTTTTAGCGTCTGCTGGAACTGGTTCTCTGCTTTAGCAGTCTCTTGTACTCCTTGGGCATTCAAAGCGTTGCTACGGGCCGCTGTGACCTTCTCGAAGACTTCTTTTTCGTGGGTGGCATAGCCTTTTACTGTATTTACCAGGTTTGGGATAAGGTCATACCGGCGCTTCAACTGCACAGTAATATCGCTCCAGGCTTCGCCTACCCGGACATTAGCCCGCACTAAGCCGTTATACATGAAGATGAGAGCAATGAGTATTACTCCAAGAATTGCCAAAATTATAATTACCATTTATTTTACTCCTTATTACTACTCCTATAGTACCATTCGCACTCGAACTGTAACAGTACTAGCCACCTATTTTGTGCATACCACCGAAGCCGTCAAGCACATACCCGGTCGGCATAGGAGTGGACCAGTCCGTAATAACGATGTCCCGGGCAATGTCCCAGCCTGACCAGTATGGCGCGTTTGTGATTGTGGGTGGTAAAGCTACTGTTCCAATTCTAAATGGATGAAGCCCCCCAAAACCATCAAGAACATAGCCTTTTTTTCCTCCAGGGTTTAATACAACTGATCTAGCTATATCCCAACCAGGCCAATAGGCCGTACCTTTAGCAGCGGCTGGTGGTAAATTGGCTCCTAAGCCGAATGAGTGCAGTCCGCCATAGGCATCTAATATATAGCCCCCTGTACCGACACTATTTATAACAAATTTTCTAGCTAAATCTGCCGGGAAAATAGTTGGGCTATTTACTGAAGCAGCACCATTAAATTTGTGTAATGAACCGAGTCCAGTTAACACATAGCCAGCTGTTGAGCTTGGTAATAGTTTAATGTCCCGGGCAATATCCCAACCAGACCAGTAGGAAGCGCCAGACGCACCATTAGCTCCGCCCACGGGGTGTAATCCTCCAAAGCCATCCAAGATGTAACCGCGGCCCGAAGCATCTAAAGCAACAGCACGTGCTATGTCCCAGTCTTTAAATAATATTCCACCCGCAGATGCTGCGCCACCAATACCAGAAGCATTCCCCCAGCTATCGATGCGTTGGCCCTGTGTAGAACCAGGTTTAATAGCCACTGACCTTGCTTCGGCAAAATGTATATCCAAACCAATATCAGGGTTCATATCCCAAGTATATGCAGATCCTCCACAATAGTGATAGCAGTTCACGCCGGCTAGCTGGTATTCGTATGTTTTTGAGTTTCTATTTTCTGACCTGTTGTTTATAGCAGAACTTGAAACCCCTGTTGGGGTACCTTTACCCCTTAGGCAGTAGATCTGGGAGCCGCCTGCTAAGAACAGATAAATACCATCGGCGTTCGTGGCTGGCGTTTGACCAATACAGGTATCAACTCTAGCACCTACCATAGGTCTACCTCCGAATTTTAAGGTTCCTGCCACGCCAACCTGTTTGTTGGCTGGGGTATAAAGCAAAGGGTGTGGCTGGATATAACCGACCTGAGCAGGATGCAGACCGCATGCGGGCCAGATACAATGATAATCGTAGCTCATAATTCCACCTGCCTGACCTAATGCTGTTGTATGAGCGAGTGTTAAGTTATGGCCTAATTCATGAGCTATCGTACGGCTATCGTAGCCATTTTGTGAACAAGTATATCCACTCGAAGGATCCGAATAATCTGATATTGCCAAGCTTTTTTGATAATCAAAAGTGTTGGGTTGAACTGCTACACCACAATAATCTCGTGTGCCAAGGCCAAAGCCCATAATTACCTCTAGGGGACTATTCGAACGAAATTGACCCTGGGTATCGATATCTGCAGAAATTCGTGAGTATACAAGGCTAGAATCGGGGCTACGATAGTATGAGGCTGGGTGTGCGCCATAAATCGTTCCAATATCTTGTAAATCATAAGCTTTGCCGGTTTGGCCACCATACCAATCGCGAACATTGGCCATATGCCCACCTACCTCGACATTATCGCAGACATCGGTTGCACAAAAACGCGCAAAGCGGACGGTACCAAAACTATTAGCGTAAGCTTTGGGTTGGCTGAACAGTCTTGTAAATTTGTTAGTTTTTTGGGTATTTGTTGGAGTTTTCAGTGCGGCATCAGGTAGC
>JBKJPJ010000082.1:0-3153 GCA_046595225.1 Saccharimonadales bacterium (SeqCode) | reverse complement strand
CTAATATATATTGATCTGTAGTCCAACTTCCAAGCGTGCCATCACTATTTATAAGCGCATATTGTACATCATATAGAGTTGCTGTGGTACTTGTTCCGCCACCAATGTATATATATCCATTATATGTCGTTGCAAAATGTGTTGAACGAGATAGATTGAATGTAGTACTAAGCGCCCAACTACCAAGCGTGCCATCACTATTTATGGCTGCATACTGGGTATCATTTAGATCGGTTGTGCATCCGTTTGTGAATGGGTTTCTAACACTGCAGCCACCTAGAATATATATGAAACCTTTATACTGCAGGCTTTGAAATCTAAATCTACCTGTTGTGAATGCAGATGTCCCGGCCGTAGTCCATGTACCTAATGATCCATCACTAGGATTAATAGATGCTCTTTCTGTTGTAGCTAGTAGTGAACTACAGTCGGTGCTTGAACACCCACCCATAATATATGCGTAGTTGTTATAAATAACGAGTTTACTCTGAAATCGATTCGTGGTCAGCACATTAGTTTCGGACGTCCAAGAACCAAGTTCTCCATCAGAACCAATTGCAGCTCTTTGAACAGTATTGGTAAGAGATAATGAACCAGTACCCGTGCATGGATCATCTGTATCTGGGCAAATCTCTCCCCCGGCTACGTACAAATATCCGTTGTATGCCGCCACCGAATGCCCATCACGAGCTTTAGTCAATCTGGTTGTAGCGGTTGTCGCTGCATTAGCACCACGCCCACCATTATGAACTTCTATCGATAAGATATTCCGGGATCGAGAGCCATTTACAGACCCCGACATCAAGAATAGGTAGCCATTTTGTACGCCAACAGCGTTCCTTTGGTAGGTGGTTGGCAATGCAGAACCTGGTGTCCAAGCTGAAAGATCTCCGTTGCTAGAGATTGTTGCATACTCTGTTGTAGACAGACCGGTAGTACCGGCACCACCAATCGCTCCCCCTACACCTCCTAAGGCATACATAATTCCGTTCCAGATAGCAACAGATGTAAATGCTCTCAGGGAGCCAAGACTACTGGTCGAAAACCACGAACCTGTGTTGTCACCCGAGGCTGCTGTGATGTCACCCCCCGGTGCTGTGATGTCAACGTATCGTACACTGTTTGTTCTGGAAGTATTGGCTGCTGCAGTTTGACCACCCACAACATATAATTTACCTTTGTAAGTTAACGCACTATGATTCATCAGAGTTGAATAAAGTGCTAAATTGGTGTTCCTTGAAGCTGTTTTAGCGTTTACTGTTCCGGGTGCTGATGCACAGTCCCAAGCCGACCCCGTCCAACCACATGCATTACCGGCCGTGGATCCCGTAGACTGGTCAAGTTTGGTATAATAAATTTCTTGTTTTGGAGTAGATGTCGTACCGCACGTACCAGCTGCAGTTGTACAACCACCTATTGAGTAGAGGTATACATTGCCATCAGCGTTTTTATACACTGCACTGGCTAACCCAGCTCTGCCGGCTGGCAATTTTGCGGTTGCAGTTTGCCAAGTCCCAAGGGTGCCTCCGGCGGTTATTTTAGCGTATTGTATATCTGCAAGATCAGTTAGACCAACACCATCATACCCGCCTATTATATAAATATACCCGTTATAGACTTGGCAGGTTAAAAAAGTACGTCCGGTGGAAAATGTATTTTGACTAACCCATGTGCCAACGCCACCTTCAGCAGTAAGTTTTCCAGCGAACACCGTATTTAGATAAGTGGTTGCAGGACCATCACCGCCCAAGACATATCCGTAACCACCATACACTACTCCACAAGGATTAAAACGGGCTTCTGAACTTGGGGAAATAACATTAGTAGCTACTGCTTGGTTGCCTAAGGACCCCACATTACCAAAGCCCGCATATTGGACTGCGGTTGAGGGCGTCATGCTTCCGCTAAAAGCAGCTTTTCCAACGCAATAAGCGTGGTCTTTATAGGAAGCTTGTACACCGCTACTAGCACACCCAGATGCACTTAATGCACGACTACTATAACTACTGATTGAATCACTATTAAGTGCATATGAGCTGGAACTACTATATGCATAACCAATGTAGGCAGACTGAATTGGAAAAGATATAGATATGGGGAGTAAATTTTTTCCACTTGATATGGTACCATCTACCATACTGTAAGGGTAGGTGGAAGAATCATAGGTGTATATAGTGCCCGAAATGTCCATCACTATATTTAAAACTATATTTCTGTTATAAACGAAAGCTGTACTCTGTAGATTAATTACGCAATATGTATTACATGAAGTTACCGTACCAGATGCTGCCCATACACCTAAACTACCATCGGCCTTTAGTGGAACAGATTCTGCACTTGCGAGAGTAGTCCCCGCACCACCATTACATCCTGGTGCACCGGACGACGTCCAACTATTAACTGCGATGCAGCCCCCCATGGCATATAAATAGCCGTTGGTAGCAACTAACGCATGGTTGGTGCGGGGAGTTAGAAATCCATTTGGTGACAGGTTCCAGCTTTCTAAGTCTCCTGAGGCATCAGTTTTAATTTTGGCATAATATACGCTGTTATTGACGCTGGGGTTGCTACCTGCCAGCAATCCACCACTTACATAGATATAGCCATTATAAACAGCTGCCTGAAAGTTATACCACCCCACCGGAAGCGCACTGTTGGCCGAGCTCCAACTTCCCAATGCTCCGGTGGTTTGGTTGATTGGGTTCTTAATAACTGCAGTTGTGGTTGTGCTGCACCTCGGGGTTGCATCTAATGCTGTACAACCACCCAAAACGTACAGATTATTGTTAAAAGCAACGACTCCCATACCACTAAGAGCTGTGCTCATATTGGCACTTGTCCAACTGGTAATATCGCCACCGTTAATAGCAGCTCGTTTAATTTGAGCGGTACCTGAACCATATACCGCGTTACCTTCATTATTACCCCGGTCTATGGTAGTTGTGGAGTTTATGATTGTAGTAGGATCTATGGAAATTGGGTATTTTAAGCGAGCTATGTTGGTGGCGGTCACTGTTAACATCTTATTTTTAAAACTGAATTTTGCTGAGGTTTCGGTCGGTAGATCACTGCCACCGGCCTGTTTAATGACAGGTGTAGGAAGCAGAAACACGAGCTTATCCTTTTTAGCCTAGGCTTGGGCTTTTTCGACCA
>JBKJPJ010000011.1:0-5169 GCA_046595225.1 Saccharimonadales bacterium (SeqCode) | reverse complement strand
CGGTGGGAAAACACTTAAACGTTCCACTGGATCTGGCATAGCTAAACTTACAAGCGGTGTTCAGTCCACTGTAGCTGCACCAACGGGGGCTATAGTTGGAGACACTGATACACAGACACTTTCTGCCAAAACACTCACCAGCCCGGTAATTAACACAGGGGTATCTGGCACTGCCATAGATACTGATGGAACATTGGCAGCCAATTCTAGTTCTAAAATAGCTTCGCAAAGTGCTACCAAGTCTTATGCCGATCTAAAGTTGTCCAAAGCTTCCAATTTATCTGATCTAGCTAATGCTGCCACGGCAAGGGGTTCAACTGGACTGAACATTGAAAGTATTACTGCAGTAACAACCAGCTATACAGTGTTAAGTTCCGACCGTACGATTGGCATCGGGACTTTGAGTGGGCCGGTAACCTTAACCCTACCAGTGGTCAGCGGAAACTTTCCTGCAGGCTACCGTCTCCGAGTAGAAGATACTACCGGTACTGTCAGTAGTACCAATACCATAACCTTAGCAGCTGGAGGTAGTGACACCATTAACGGTAGTGCTTCGCATACACTCAGTGCTCCTTATACAGCAAGGGATTTTATAGCTGATGGTAGTAGTAAATGGCAGTATGATGATGGCCAAGTCCGTAAGTCAACGCTTACCACCAAGGGAGATATGTATGCAGCTACCGCAGCCAGTACCCCTGCACGCCTGGGTGTTGGGGCAGACAATCAAGTACTGGTAGCTGACTCAACGCAAACGACAGGAATTAAATGGGCTACACCAGCAACAGGGGGAGATGCCTCGACTAACACTGCCCTCTCAGTTGACAGTGAAGTGGTGCTGTTTAGTGGTATTGGGGGTAAAACCTTAAAACGCTCCACCGGGTCTGGAATTGCTAAATTAACCAGTGGCGTTCAGTCCACTGTAGCTGCACCAACAGGGGCTATTGTTGGAGATACTGATACACAGACTTTGACGAATAAGACACTGACGGATTCAACCAACTCTATAACTGCCACTGGCCTACGTACAGCTTCAACAACTGTCGGTGTTTCCAGCGCTACAGCACCGAGCACTGGTCAAGTCCTGACTGCCACCGGAACTACCACGGCTACTTGGCAATCTCCAAGCGCCGTGAGTTCAAGCTCTTCGCGAGTGCACTCATTGTTCGTCATAGGCCATTCCTATACCAGGGGGGGCGGTCTTAACGTCGGAGTTGAATCAGAACAAATGGGCGTAATTGGTAAATTGGCTGGCTTACTGGGGGTTGATAAAAATAACTTAATTCATCTCGGTATAAGTGCCTCGTACTTAACCAAATCTACAAATGTCTTCGGACTAAACTTTGGAGGCTGGGCTGGTGCATTGCAATTTATTGTACCGAACCAATCGAATGTTGCATTAGCAAGTGGTGGTGGTGGAAATGCACAGTCTCCAGATTCTACACAGGAGGGTGTCGGGGTAATTATTCATGGACTGAACGATGGATCATTAGATGTATCTGGCTGGACAGCTACAGGGGTTAATGCTTGGACAAACGCTCTTACTACAGTGATTTCTCGGTACAGAGCTGGCTTACTTTATTCTTCTTATACCGTCGGCAGTACAATTACCTGGGATCCAACAATAGCATTTACCGGAACTTGGGCCGATAACGCCTCAATAACAGCAAACACAGGTCCTGCTTATAAATCATCTACTGATTTTGCAACTCCTGCTAAAGTCACAATTACATTACCAGCGGACTTTAGGGGGGGTACTGTTGCAGTAGGTTTTATTGGGGGGAGCAATGCTCGTACAACGCTTTCCGGCTCCATGACCAACGTCGTAACAACAATGCCCGTAACCGCCGCTACTAATTTCCCGGCATCGGGGACCTATGTTGCACGCATTGCTGCAGAAGGTGCTAATACCGCTGAAGATGTGTTGGTCACAGCTGGACAAGGGACAACATCGTGGACTGTTACTCGTGGCTTAAATGGTACCACAGCAAGTGCACATGCTTCTGGTGCAGAAGTTATAATATCGAGGACTTACGGGGTCACTTGGACAACCAGCGGCAGCAACGCTAATATTACCGGCTCAACAGCCCTATCGGGGCAGGGTTACGGCGGCAACAACGTTGCAGTTGTGAAGCGATTTGCTTGCACCGCAGCAGATGCCGGCAAAACAGTAGTCGCAACACTTAGCGGCCAAGTTAGTGGTGACACAGCAGCTACAGTATTATTTGATTCTTGGTGGATTGAAGCTCAAATTCCACGGCCAGTAGTTCTCGCCAATGTACCTCGTTTCCCCTATTCAGCTGGTGGCTACACCACCGCGGACTGGAATTCTCTCAACAGTACGAGTGCTACAGTGGTATCTACTTTTGATAGTTCGGTAGCTATCGCCGATATAGATGCAGCTATTTACAGCTATACAGCTAACCTCAATGGTGCTATAACAAACATCGCAACTTCTGTACCAGTGATTGCGAATGGATCATCGTTCGTTCCCACTGCTGGATGGATACTTAGATGTGAAGCTGAGGATATGCGAGTAACCGCTGTTTCTGGTACCTATCCTAACTTTACACTCACGGTGACCCGTGGTTTTAACAGTACTACGGCAGCATCCCATGTTACAGCTAAACAGGTAGGTAACCGTTTCTGGCTTTCTTCGGACAATGTTCACCCTACCGCCATCGGGCACAGCCTTATGGCTCATGTTATTGCAACTACCATAGATTCATTGACGAATTTAAGCACCTATCAAATTGCGAATAGTTCGGGAAGCGCGATTTATTCACAACATCCAAGTATGCCTGGTCTGATTGATAATTATTACATGTACCCACCTGTTTCGGCATACGGTGTTAATGCTGTCCCCAATGGCACCATGAAATCATGTCCAATTTACATTCCTCAAATATGTATTCTCACCGAAATTGGTGTTGCCGTTTCTACCGCAGGAACAACTTCGACAATTAGGTTGGGCTTATATGGAACGTTCGCTCCAGTAGGACATCCGGGTTATCTTGTGGAAGATTTCGGCACCGTTGCTACAACCTCAACAGGAACGTCTGTAGGTATTACCGGTATCTATAAAGTACTGCGCCCAGGCTGGTATTGGCCATCTGCATCTCAACAAGGTGGCACTGCTGCAACCTTGCGAGTCATAGCTGCCGGTGGATTGAACTACCCTACATTGATGGATAACGCCACACATGGCACCAGCGCGACAGTAATTGGCTACTCATTAACAGGAGTTTCTGGAGCACTTCCCACATCGTGGTCGACTATAACGCCGGAAACTGCCTCTGTTCCAATAATCTACCTTCGTCTTCGTAACATATTTGGCGCATAACAACCATAGTATTTTGTAAATAGGTAGTGATCCTATCTAAATGTATTGGGCAGGTGTACTTGAAAGGTCGAGCCAGCCCCGACGGTACTTTTAGCGGTTATGTAACCTCCGTGCAATTCGGCGAAGCTTTTGGCAATTGACAAACCCAATCCGTAACCAGTAATTTGCTGTTTGGTTCGAGAAGTATCTGCGCGGTAAAAACGCTCAAAAATAAGTGGCAAGTCTGGTGGGCTAATCCCAGCACCATGGTCAATCACATTAATCACTACTTCTTTGCCGTGTTTATAGTAGCCCAACGCAACTGTGCTCTTGTGGGGGCTGTATTTAATAGCATTGTTTATCAAAATACTTAATAGCTCTACCAAACTAGCTCTGTTGCCTAACACCTGCACTGATTCTGTGGAATCCTTAGGGGCCTCAAGAATAATATGTTTTTGGTCTGCCAGATTTTGATTCGTTTTGATGGCCTCTGTAATAACCGGCATCAGTCGGATTGGTTTTTTTGAAATAGTATTAGTTTCTAGCCGCGCCAGTCGCAACAACCCATCTGAAAGTTGCGTTAATTTTGCTAGTTCTTCTAAATTGCTTTTGAGCAATTCTTTAGCTTGGTCTTTATTAAGTTTAAGGTCGCGCAGTGCAACTTCAATTTCGGTCTGCATAGCTGTTAGTGGAGTTCGCAGTTCATGGGATGCATCGGCAGTAAACCGTTTTTGAGCTTCATGGGCTTCCTCTATGGGTATGAGTGTGCGGCGAGCCAACAGATAACTTACAACAGCCGCTCCCGCTAATATTAATACATTCACCAACAGCAACTGGCCCTTAATGTGATCTTTGGCATTTTGAAATGCTAAATTGCGCTGGTATATAACCGGATTTCCATCCCCAAATGGATCAGTTGGAGATACTTGTTGAATGACGGCCGCCTGTCGCCGGAAACCGCGGTCCAGCTCACGGGTTGCGAGCGTATATATATTCGCACTAAAAAATAAACTAATTACCATAATGATAGCCAGGTATACACCGGTCAATTTGAGGGTCGTATTATGAAACATTAAGCTTACTCCCGGGTAGTTCACCGAAGATATATCCAAACCCGCGCTTAGTATGGATCAACTCCGGCTGGTGCT
This sequence comes from Saccharimonadales bacterium (SeqCode), assembly GCA_046595225.1. Lineage (GTDB taxonomy): Bacteria > Patescibacteriota > Saccharimonadia > Saccharimonadales > OMJO01 > CAZBRC01. Next base: position 702 of record JBKJPJ010000011.1, on the reverse strand, counting down.
TAAAAGGTTTATCGATTTTGTTACGCAAATAGCCCATATAGACTTCCACGGTATTAGGTAATATATCGGCGTTGTAGTCCCAAACGTGCTGAATGATGCTGTCTTTGGTGAGTGTCCGGCCAGGGTTACGCATTAGGTATTCAAGTAGCGCAAATTCCTTACTGGTTAGATTAACCTGCGTGTTGTTGCGGATTACCATAAAGGTTTGAGGATCAAGCGTAAGGTCAACGTAAGTAAGGGAAGTACCTGTTTGGTCTTGGGGTCGGCGTAATAATGCTCGTATTCGGGCCAAAAGCTCTTCAAAAGCAAATGGTTTGACCAAGTAATCATCGGCTCCAAAATTAAGACCTTCGACTCGGTCACTGATTTTATCTTTAGCTGTTAACAGGAGCACTGGAGTGTGGTTTTTAGCATCACGCATGATTTTTAAAATACTTAACCCGTCGTAATTACCCGGAAGCATGCGGTCCAAAATTACCAAGTCATAGTCCTCGGTTGTAGCCATAGCTTCTCCTTGGTCGCCGTCATACACCACGTCGACTGCAAACGATTCTTGTTCCAAGCCCCGCTTAAGGGCATTAGCAATCTTATGATCATCCTCGACAATTATAGTATGCGAATTCTAATTGTCGAGGATGATCATAAGATTGCTAATGCCCTTAAGCGGGGCTTGGAACAAGAATCGTTTGCAGTCGACGTGGT